>CAZCHZ010000065.1:0-7188 GCA_964498615.1 uncultured Legionellaceae bacterium
TTAAACTCGTGACTAATCTATCAATGGCCTGATTGATGGTTTGCATTTTATCCGCTTCACTTTTGGCAGCAAAGTCAGGATCTTTAGCAAGATCAGCCAGTATTTTTGTTGTCATTATTTGACGAAATAATACTTTAGTGATTATCGCATGAAAACTCCCCTTCATCGTTTTCCTAAGCGCTTCACTATCTTTCATCTGATTCATATCATTACTGCCTGCACTGAAATTAGCTTTCAAATCCAGCATCCCCGTTGGTAAGTTAATGATAAATTTATCAATCATAACACTCGGGTTTCGATTCAAGAATTTCATTATAACCGCATTTTTTTCTTCTTTTGATAAAGAATCATTTTGTCTATTCAACATCACTTGCTTAAAGGCCTCTTTATCAATATTTTGAAATTGCACCTGAACACTTTGGGGACCTAAGATGCTGTCGCCAAAAGCAATTTTTTCGATATTTCCTCCAAAGTTTGCATTCACGACCGTATCGAGTGTCATGATTTTCCCAAAAAATGTTAAATGACTTAGGAGGGCCACATCTTTATTCGGACCTGTAATCTTCTCAAGCGCATATTCCCAATTCATGATTTGCTGTCCGTTTTTATTTTCATAATTCATACGGGATTTCATATCATGTAAATTCGCCATAAAAATTTTACTACTTACAGTAAGATTTTCGGATTCACTTTCCACATAATAAGCATTCCAATCACTTGATACGCGCCCTTTTCCTTCCAAACCACTGCTGTTGATTTGAAATATATCACTTCCATAAGTAAAAGGCTTTTCTTCAGTGCTTAAAATAGCACCACCCTGATAAGGAAAACTTATTTCCCAATTCGGTAAAGGAAAGTCCCGTGGAATAGGTAATGTAGGAAAAGAAGTCTGGCTATTCACAACCGCTAATCTAAAGCGCAAAGGTTTTAAGGGCGTTTGACTGACAAACACAATAGGACCATGCATAATCTCATGATGCACCACCATCACAGGACTGCTTTCATCAGAAAGAGATACTTCAGTCACTGCGCTTGAACGAAACCAACCGCGTTGATAGGATTGGGTTTTCACTTTCATACCCATCCCTTCATTAGCAAGCTTGACAAGGTGTTCAAAATTTTCTGCCGCTATGCCTCCGACATAGTTTGCGGCCCCTATTTCAATACCGGCCAACACCACAATAATGATTAACAGAACAGAAACCCATGTTTTCATACACATACCTCTACGGCCCTTATCGGCCCTACTTTACAAAACCTTTAATGGTCAACATCAGGCTTAGTGTCAGGTTTTATGTCCACATTTTTTCTTTTAAAATAGGCTGCCAGCTTCCGCAACGCCTTCCTAAAGATGCTCACATTATCCCAGTCTTCGAATTCTCTCTGCTTTGGAAAAAGTCTCAACCACATTCTTGAAGAAAGTTTTCGGCTAGCTTTATACAGGGATTGTGGTGTGGACATCCACAAACTTGAACTGTCATTCAAAAACGTCTTCCTAGCACTTTTATCTTTTATGCCTGCGGCAACAATGTTTCTTGTGGTTCTTGCACAATTTCTAGAATAGAGACCAAAGGCTTTTTTATTCTCCACCGTTGCCTTCATCTCTTTTAACATATCTTCTAACGCCAATCCTTCTTGTCCTGGCTCTGCAATAGGTAAAGTAATGCCATGCTTAGGCGGTAAACCTCTTACAATATATTTTCTCATCAGTTCTGCGCCCAAGTCGCGCTCTAAAGCTTCTATTTTGTCTTTTTGTTGTTTTATTTCTGGCCCAATTTTTTTATAAAATCTGTCTCTTTGTGCTTCTGTTTTTTCATCAACCCGCTTTAGTTGATATTCTTCATTGATTAATTTTCTATATAGATTTCTAAGCCTTGCATATTCGCGCAACTTTTCAGCTTTTTTACCTAAAAGCTCGGCTTCTTTTTCAGGGATGGGACGCACAATAATTTCAGGGGGTAATGTTCTTTGCTTACGATGATCAATCTCCAAATCTTCCGAGACAAAACGCGGATCCCACTTGAAATCTGTGCCAGATCTTTCGAAAATTTCATCCTCTTCTAAAGAATGGCCCAATGAATAATCACCTACTTTTGAGGATAATGGCCCCGAATGTGGCCACCAACTAAAATATACTTCATAATATTTTGCATGATACGCATCAGGTGTTTCTGGTGGCGTATCTATTGCTTTACCTTCTTTGTCAAAAAGCGTTCTTGTGACTGTGACTTCTTTAACATCATAGGGGATCCCCGCACTCTCACAATAATCCTGAATCAATTTATCTCCACGCTTATCTACAGGAAACCTAAGCGCAATGGAAACATGGCCTATAGCTGTACCTTGCAATTTTGCTTTAATATTAGGCCCTAAATTTGTTGCATCAACCTCTGAACCCCAGGTGTAAATCTCTGCAGAACTGTGGAATGTGCCAGTTTGAACTTGAGCGGGTTTAAGATCGCGTGTTTCTGGGGTTTTGGGCGTTTCAGCGCTCATTTTTCCCCCACTCAATTGTTTTTGCTTTGCCTGCATCATCCAAGGCAACATAGGTAAATGTGCCCTCTGCTGCCTTCACGATGTCTCGAATGCGCATGCGTTTTACCCAGACTTCGAGTTTAATTGTGATCGATGAATGTCCTGTTTTCAGCACCTTGCCATAGCAACCCACCAAATCCCCCATATAAACGGGTTTAATAAAGGACATATTATTGATTGCAACGGTTGTCACGCGATTATTCGCACGTTGATGGGCCAAGACTGCTCCGCCTAAATCCATTTGGGAAACAAGCCAACCGCCAAAGACATCGCCTGAAGCATTGGTATCCTTAGGCATGGCCACCGTTTGTAATACCAATTCCCCTTCAAATTGCGCAATTTCTTTTTTTTCATTCATCATCGTTCATACTCTCTCATACTCTCTCATACTCTCTTCACTGGATTTACCGCTTGTCTAAACAATATAATGCATAATCCTAGATATAAAATTGCAGCGATTAAACCCTGATAAGGGACGAGGCCCGGAATATTCAAGGCAAAAACATCCGTTGATTCATAATAGGCAAAAGGAATGGTTAAAAGCGCACCTAAAATGGCTTCACCTGCAATCATACCAGAGGCAAAAAGAATTCCATTATCTTCATCGGTCACTGTTTTACTATGTCTTGCTTTTTCTACCAGCAAACTTATCACACCACCCACCAAAAATCCCATCACATAGGACAAAGGTAGATAAAAACCTAAAGCAAGTAATAAGGGCGGAAATCGCAATCCCAGATGCTTTCTTTTTAATATTTCATCTATAATAATCGCCAAAACACCTAAACTTAAACCAATAGATACCTCTATCCAAGGTAATTCTCCTGAAAAAATCCCTCTGGAAACGGTACTCATGAGCGTTGCCTGGGGTGCTGGCAGTGCATGCTCTGGGTTCATCCCAGGTCTTGGTAATACATCCCCAATCCCGTAAACAGTAAAGGTTTTTTGCAAAATAAATGGCACAACCAAGGCAGAAACCACTGAACCCACAATTAACATTAACTGCTGTTTCCAAGGCGTTGACCCAACAATTTGACCGGCTTTTAAGTCTTGCATATTATCACCACTGACAGCACCCGCTACAGCGACAATGGCTGCAAAAATAATAACAAAAGCTGAAATTTTTAAAGCAGCAACTTTGTTTGCCACCAAATCAAATTGACCACCAAACAATAGCAACAAGATCCCGGAAAAAATGATAATCGCCACAATCGTAATGCCAGAGGTGGGCAAAGAAGTGGTCCCCACAATTCCTACTATATACGCTGCAATTGCTGCGCAAACAAAACCAATCACGATACAAATAAGTGTAGCAAGCAAGACAATCCCCCAAAATTGTGGTTGACTCATGCTTAAATTAGCTTTGCCGAAAGCACTGTAAAACACATAAATAATCGGTAAGGCAATTACCCCAATAGACCAAAGTACATAATGAAAGGGAATATCTCTTTGAGTGCGAAGTCCCTTGGTCCCATTTTTACTGCGCATTGCAACGATCGAAACCAGAATGGCTTGCTTCATTTGCGGAATTAAGGTGATGACACTCCATACACCACCCACAACCAAAATGCCAACTCCCATAAAGCGAAAATGCATTTTATGCAGGGCTGCAAGTGTTGTGCCGAGATCGATAGTTCCTTCCGGCAATCCAAAAAAATGTGTGTATAGCGGAATCCCAATACCCCAGGTGATAATGCCTCCTATCGCAAACGCAAAAAGCCCGCGTAAGCCCACGATATAACCTGCCGCAATCATCACAGGCGATAAAGCCAAACTTGCGCCAAATGCCGTACTACCGATTTTTGTCCAATATTGCAGTTGTTCTGCAATCACTTTAAAACCTGATTGCAAAAACGAAAACCCAGCACCTAACATACTGCCCAATAACAATAAACTGCCACTGTGTTTGACATCTTCCCCCGTTTTTAAAATTTCAGCAGTTGCCAAACCTTCTGGATAAGGGAGATTTTCTTTCACCACAAAACTGCGTCTTAAAGGCACAGAAAACATCACACCCAAAATTCCACCAATCACGGCAACCAGGGCCGTTTCAAAATAATGAAAATGCTGCCAATATCCCATTAAAATGAGTGCTGGCAAGGTAAATATCACTGCAGATGCAACAGATTCTCCAGCGGAGGCAATGGTTTGAACAATGTTATTTTCAAGTATATTGGCATGTCTAAATCTTCTTAAAATCATCATGGAAATAATGGCTGCAGGAATGGATCCCGAAATGGTGCGCGCAATTTTCAAACCCAAAAACGTGCTGGATGCGGCAAATAATATTGCCAAGACAATACCTAAAATCATACCTCGGACAGTAATTTCGGGTAGGATGGCTGAAGCAGGGACATATTGTTCTATGTGAACATATTCCACATCAGAAGCGTGCGAGTTGCTTAACTGATTTTTTGCCATCTCCAAACACCCTTTATCACTTTATCCTCCTAACTAGTATAGACAGGGTTCGTTGATGTTTTAGTGATAGAGGGATTTATCAGCTAATAATGCGGTTGCAGCTAAGGTGGCAGTATAGACAATAAAGGGATCTTCATTAAAAAGTGCCTCTTTTACCTCGGTAATACCGGGCTCCAAGGTACCCGTGCGCTCTCGGTATTCAACCAAGGTCACCAGGTTTTCACGTAAATAATGAACATAGTCTTCAAATCGTTCTTCAGTAGACAAGGCATTTCCTTTGTAATTAAGTTGATAAACTTACTCTCTGGTCTTGGCCTAGCCAATACTATACCATAGAATATGAGATACTTTGAGGGGGATTTACATGAACTACGAAACGGCATTGGCAGAGCTCGAAAAGATTGTCGGTAAACTTGAAACAGGGCAATTACCTTTGGAAGACGCGCTAGCAAACTTCGAAATCGGTATAAAATTGGCACGTGAATGTCAGCAATCTTTGCAAATCGTCGAACAACGTGTACAACTCTTAACTGAACAGAACGGCGAATTAAAAACAACGCCTTTTGATGCGATCGACACCGAATAAACCTTCATGGCAGTCCTATCCCCTTTGCAACATTATTTATTACGTTTTGAAGAATTTTTAACAAAATTTTTAAACAATGCCCTCATTCACAGTCATTCAACCCTACTCAAAGAAAGTGTACGATATTCTGTTTTAAATGCAGGTAAACGCTTAAGGCCCTTACTTGTGTATGTTACAGGTAAGGCCTTAGGTGTTCCGCTTGAAAAATTAGATGCAAGTGCGGCTGCTATCGAACTGATTCATTGCTATTCTTTGATTCATGATGATCTCCCCGCCATGGACAATGATGATTTAAGACGCGGAAAACCCAGTTGTCATAAAGCTTTTAATGAAGCGACAGCCGTCTTGGCAGGAGATGCATTACAATCATTGGCTTTTGAGGTCTTAAGCGATCCCGCGCTTAACCCATTACCTTCAAACACACAAATAAAAATGATCCATACTTTATCATTGGCCGCAGGTTGTCAGGGTATGGTCGATGGACAAGCCCTGGATATGTCTGCTACTAGTCAGGACTCAACAATCAATATTTTAAAAAATATTCATGCAAAAAAAACAGGCGCCTTAATCACTGCCAGTGTTCGTTTAGCTGGGATTGCAGCCAATGTAAGTCCTAACACCTTAGAAAGGTTAACAGCATTTGCAAAAATTCTAGGTTTGGCATTCCAAGTGCAAGATGATATTTTAGATGAAGAAGGAAATATACATAATTTGGGTAAAACGCCTGGCAAAGATAGGGCACAAGCCAAGGCAACTTTTTCTACTGTCTTGGGACTAGAAGCTGCCAAAACCTATGCAGATGCACTTTACCATCAAGCTTTAGATACCTTAAATGAGATATTACCCTGTAAAGGTGTAGGTGCAGAATTGGCAAATTTAGCAAAAATGATGGTTTACAGAGCAAGCTAACTCCTGTACAATTGAACAATTAATAGTGCATGTGTAGCAATCCAAGTGCTCTGTCATCCCCGCGAAAGCGGGGATCCAGAATGTAGGCTTTGGGAACTGGATTCCCGCTTTCGCGGGAATGACGGAAATGCCTGGATTGTGTCATCGTGTTTGCAACCGGAACTTAAGAGGATATTACATGATCACAGCCATTAAAAATGCTTTTGCAAAACTTGCTGAAAGACGTATGTTGGTTACCCTCATTTTAGGGTTTTCATCTGGTCTGCCCCTGGTACTTTGCGGTGCTACTTTACAAGCTTGGCTGAGCGATCCTAGCTATCACATTGATATTAAAACGCTTGGATTTATAGGATTAGTCACATTTCCGTATACGATAAAATTTTTATGGGCGCCCTTGATGGATCGTATTGTCCCGCCATTTCTAGGCAGACGTCGGGGCTGGATTCTTATCACGCAAATACTCGTCGTTGCTATCCTTATCGCTATTTCCTTTGTCAACCCAAAAGAACAAATGATGTTGTTTGCGAGTTTCGCATTTCTTTTAGCATTTTTCAGTGCCTCTCAAGATATTGCAATTGATGCCTATAAAGCAGATATTTTTCCAAATCAAGATAGGGCTCTAGGCGCAGGAATGGCCACCAATGGCTATCGTATTGCCATGTTATTGTCCGGGGGCGGGTCACTTATTTTAGCGCAATATTTTGGCTGGCTAGCTTCCTTAATTAACATGGCCGTCT
>CAZCHZ010000066.1:0-7056 GCA_964498615.1 uncultured Legionellaceae bacterium
TTGTTTACTATTTATTCTTCGGGAACCAGTACGTTGCGTAACGCTAACGCGGTTGCCGTAGTGTCTGGTGAATATGGGTGGTATCAAGATCACGCGAGCTGATCATACCACCCAAGGCGGCGGTAGAGTTGCCACTGCAGGCGGTAGTAGTATTAGAGGGATAAAGCATAGCTTTTATCAAGTACATTGGTATGTATATCCCGTTATCTATTGGCTGGAACTACTGGTTGATTTTATTTGTCTTGAAACAGGAAGCTTGGATGTAGGTTATTTAACGGAACTTGATCCGTTTTGGAACGATGATGAGACCAGTTTCATTATTAACCCAGAAGCTATCCTTTTTGGTAACCCAATTGCTCAAGCTGCTTGTGCGGCGGATTGTATTGCCGCGTCCAGTGGCTTTCCTTTAGATCCTTTATTTTGGTGCGATGGTTGTCAAGGCAGCCTTTATCCTTTTACTGGTAGTATTCCGGCTCATGTAGGTGGAGTCCAAGCTAGTTTATTAGCGACGGCTCGAATGATGGCCAAGCTCCACAGAGAAGGACTGTTATGGGGCTATATGGGAGAAGCAGGTCTTTGCGGAAAATACCCTATGCCTGTAATTAAGAAAAGCCAATATAAAACTCAAATGGTCTATCCCATCCCCTTTACATCAGGCTGTCAACCATTAGGACGATCGGAAATGCTTTGGGGAAGTGGCAAAGAATTTCCTTATAAAGGCGAAGATTTTGGTTATTTAATTTGGAGAAAAAGAAATTGTTGTTTGTTATAAGGTGTTTATTTTCATTATGTTTGATATCTCCTGTTTTTGCACAGGATGCAAAACAATTGGCCGAGCACATTGTAGAAGATTCTCATGAAAAAATGCAAGTTTATTTGAACGAAGCAGAGAAAATCGACCTTAATGCAAGGTTGAAGGCCGAAAGTATTCTAAAAGCAGACTTAACAAATAATCAAAATGGCAATTGCGGATGTCGCCGAGAACATAGTGAGAGATCAAACGAAGATGCGAGTGCTAGACCTTTAGAAAACATTTTGATTTTTATTTCTTTTTCTATGCCAAAAGAATGTTTGAAAAATTTATATGAAGAAAGCAAAGTGACAGGTGCCGCGCTTATTTTAAGAGGGTTGAAGAACAATAGTTTTAAAGAAACAGCCGACATTATTAAAGAACTTGAAATTGTAGCCCAAATTGATCCTGAATTATTTGAGAAATATCAGATTAGAACGGTTCCCACCTTTGTTTTAATTGACCAAGAAGAGCCTGTCGTACTTAAGGGCAATGTTACTTTATCTTATGCCAAAGCTAAATTTAAAGAAATTAATAAGGGTGATTCATGAAAGCTTGGCCAATGATAATGGTTTTACTTATCTTTACGGTTCATGCCTCTATGGAATCTGCACATCAAGAAGGCCAGGCTTTTGGCCAAAATCTACAAAATCAAGCTTCGCAAAATGTACAAAGTATCGACAAACATCAAGTGCCTGGATTTCAATCAGCCAATTCTCCTCAAACCGAGTTAGATCAAAATGGTAGCTTTAGTGATGCCATCAATCGAGAGTTAAATAATTCAGATGCAGCCGATGCTTTGACAGAAATTTCAAATCAAAGAAAAAGGTATTGGGTGGATACCAAGAACGACCCCATTTTTAAACATTCCGGTGGGAAATCAGCTGAAGAAATTTTAGAGATTAAGGAGAGCGTACAAAAAGATGGAAAAGAAGCTCGTCAGATTGTTACTTGCGAAGAAGGAGGCGAAGAAATTGCTTACCAATGTTTTCAAGATCGTAGGGTGACTAGGCATGTCCCTTTAAAAACAACCACTTTATCTGTTAATCATATTCCATTTGGTCAAAATATGGTGAAAGAACGAGTAAAAGTAAGATCTGGACGTTGGTATCGACATTCCAGGTGGGAAGATAGATGGACTCAGAAAGGTTGGGTTTCAAGTTTACCAAAAGAAATTGGTGCATTCAAAGCAAAATTTTGTACTAATTTTAACCCCGTTGATGTCAATACAGGAGCAAGATTTAATATTGATTGCAAGCGTATCAAAAATTTTCAAATCAATGGTGCAACTAGCCTTACTGAGGCTAACGGCTATTATAAGATTATTACACCAGGGGCTGCCATTAGTATTACCCTTTACCATGATACGTATGAGGGACTACCCGGAGAGGAAATAGATCAATGGGTTTCGGGTTGTGAGGCTTATGAGAAAATGGTTGAAGATGGTTTATGTCAATATGCTGAAAGATTTTTAAGTCAAGGACCCGAAACCAGAAATATTCAAGAGTATCAAGTTTACAAGGATGCTTGGCAATATCGCCAAAAGTATCGTTGTAAGATGATTAAAAATGAATGTTCTCCTTTAAAAGCTAAGGGCTGCCATCAAGTAGGTTCTCGATGTAAGGAAATGCGACAAAATAAATGTTGGATATTCGAACAAAGTTATAGCTGTCCGACAGGGAATATATCAAGACCCCCTTATAGTGTTTCATCAACTGAACCTTTCTGTTTATCTGGTAATTGTCACAATACTTCTTACCAAGCTAACGGAGAAATGCTAGATGTAATTTCTCGATTGAACCTCTTAAAGCAAGTACAAGATGATATCCGTAGTCAAAATGTAAACTTTGAAATTTTTAAAGGGCAGAAAAGACGTTGTAGCCGTGATTGTCTTAGCTTTAAAGATTGCTGTGGGGGGATGGATGGTTGGGGTGTGGATTTCAATATAGCTGGGTGTGGGGGAGAAGAAAGGGAGCTTGTCAATTTACGACAAAAAAACCTTTGTCATAAAATTGGCACCTATTGTTCTAAAAAGATTTTAGGCGTGTGCGTGACCAAAAAAACAAGTTTTTGCTGCTTTGCTGGAAAATTTGCAAGAATTTTACAAGAACAAGGAAGAGGGCAATTGGGTTTGGGTTGGGGAACTGCTGAAGAACCTAATTGTCGAGGATTCACGATAGAGGAGCTTTCACGCATTAATTTCTCAAACCTTAATATGAACGAGGTCTTTGAAGAATTAATGGCCAAGTATCGTAGCCCTAACATTCAAACCTTACAACAGAAAACTGCTGATAGAATCCAACAAAATTTACAACAGATAGAGCAAGGAGTAAATCAAAAAACACTTCCTAAAACGGGAAACATTAATGAAAACAAGCAAAATCTTTAAGATTATTATACTTTTGTTCGGGGTTGTTACTTCACCTATAATTTATGCGGGGTTTTTTGGAGAATCTACCCAAGGTTGGCATTGGTATCAGGATCCTTTAATTGAGAGTCCTAACCCTGAACATTTATCAGAACAGCAGATTGCTGTACCTAGAACGCCTACAGAAATCGTAGAAGCTTATCGTAAACAATTAGAAGCCAGGTTACACTTGGCTTGGATAAACCCAACTCCTAAAAATGTACAATCCTACCAAGAACTTCAAAAAGACATGATGGATAGAGCCCAGGGTTTTTCAAAAGCTTGGATGCAGGTTGTCTATAACAATCCTCATTTAGATCATACCTTAATTGCTCCAGTAAATCATAAGGCAAGGCATCTATATTTAGATAATCAAAGAAATGAAACTACAGGGGTCATTCAAGGCTTAGCTCAAAACTATGGGTTATTTTTCTTTTTTGATAGTCAATGTCAATACTGCCACCAATTTGCACCTATTGTAAAACGGTTTTCTGAAACCTATGGTTGGGAAGTGATGGCTATCAGTGTGGATGGTGGAACGATAGACGGGTTCTCTAGGACAGCTAATAATAATGGCATTTTACAGCAATGGAAAGTAGATGTTGTACCGGCTTTATTTGCAGTGAATCCTCATACAAGTCACATCATTCCTGTTGCCTATGGTGTCGCATCACTGGATGAAATGGAGACCCGGATCATGGCTCTTTCTCAAGGAGTAAAGGAGACACAATGAAAAAGGTATTAGTATTCATTCTGATTTCTTCATGTATTCAGGTGGCTCAAGCGAACATTGGGGATGATTTACAAAGATTTTTTGAGAGTTCAGGAACCTTAAATAACGTTAGTAACGCAGGGGTCTTTAAAGATCAAGCGGCAGGTTACTATACAGGCGGTAGTATTGTCAGTCGTAATCAGATTCGAAATTCACAACTGGCTACCCTACAGATGCCAGGATTTAGGGGTGGCTGTGGTGGTATTGACGCTTGGACAGGTGGTTTTTCTCACATTCAGTCAGAAGAATTGGTGAGGATGCTGCGCAATGTTGGAACAAATGCCGCAAGTTATGGGTTTATGTTGGCTATCCAAACGGTGAGTCCTCAGGTTTATAACCTTTTGAATGAGCTAAATGCCTTGGCGACTAAAATTAACAGCTTAAATATTAATACCTGTGAGGTAGCTGCAACAACCCTAGGCGGTCTCTGGCCTAAATCAGATCAGTCAAGTAAACATCTTTGTCAGGCCATGGGCTCCGAATTAGGAGCATTTACCGATTGGGCAGCAGCTCGACAGGGTTGTGGGGCAAGAGGTGATCGCGATAGAGTCTTTAGGGAAAGAGGGGCCGAGCCCAGATATAGGAATATGTTGGTAGGGGATTTTAACCTTGCTTGGAAGGCCTTGCAAACTAATGACTTCTTAAGTGCTGATAGACCCTTGGCACAGCTCTTTATGACCTTGGTAGGGACTATCATCTCGAGAAAAAATGGGGATAGCATTGAAATCATCACCTTGCCAGGACATGCCGATAGAGAAGACGTATTGAATGGTTTGCTAAATGGTGGTAATACGCCACTTTATGTCTGTGACAGTGAACAATGTCTAAGACCAATGCTACAGAGAGGGAATATTCCTGAGCATCAAGCTCTGTTAAGGAAGGTACATGCCACTCTCGAATTATTAGTCAATAAAATTTACAATGATCAAGAACCAACGCCTGCAGAAAAAGATTTTTTAAATGCCACGCGTTTGCCGGTCTATAAAATGCTTAACGTCACCACTGCTTATCGCCAAGGAGCAGCCCCTCTTAATGTGCATCAGTATGGAGATTTAATCGCCCTAGATATTCTTTATACCTACATTTTAGAAGTAATTGATATTTTGCACGACTCTGTGGCACAACTTAAATCTGTCCAGGTAGACGACTCGCATATTGAACGCTTTTTGCATTCCCTTCGGGTGGCTAGAGAACGCATTACCAGAAGAAGAAATTCTGCTTTTCAACAAATGGATAGTGTGCTCTCGTTTGTTCAGGCTACTCAAGTTATTGAAAAGCAGCTTCATGTGATGTTGGGTTCAGTTGCTAATGAGAGTAATTGGTAAGGGATCTTATGGAATATCAAGTCATTTGTTTTGGGGATGGCGAAATTTTAAAAGGGCTATTTAATGCGATTGCCATGTGCCTTAATTCTCATTCAGGATCCCTTTTTGTCCCTTTAGTTCGTTTAAGTCTCATTATAGGCTCTCTTTGGGCAGTTCTTTTTGCTATATATGGTAATTATTTAAAGGCAATGACAGGCTGGATTGTGCCCATGACAGCGATTATGCAACTTCTTTTTGTGCCACAAGTCAGCGTCTGGGTGACCGATCCTGTTAGTCGCTATCACCAAAGGATTGAACATGTACCCTACGGTTTAGCAGTAGTATCGAGTTACATTAGCCGCATAGGCTATGCTGTGACCCAGCAAATTGAAAAGGTTTTCGTATTGCCCGATGATTTAAAATACCAGAAAACGGGGGCTCTTTTTGCTTCAAATCTTATTCAACAAGCCAAAACCTTTCATATCACCAATGAAGATTTAGCAGAAAACATGCGTCAATTTGTAGGGCAATGTGTTGCCTATGATGTACTTTTAGGTCGAAAATATACGCTTGCGGATTTAAGACATACCGATAATATCTGGCAATTGGTTTCAAGTAATGCCTCACCTGTACGTTCCTTTTTATGGCGGGATATAAGAGAAAGGGGACAACCTGCCGCCAGACCCGAAATTATTACCTGTCGGACTGGAGTTCAGCGATTCAATCAACAATGGCGAGCTGAAGTAGAGCGATGCTCAAATATCTTTGGCAAAAAGATCTTTGGGAGTAACCCTTTAATTCAACCTGGTAGAGAATTACTGCGCTATCTTCCCCTTAGTTATCAGTATCTCACGGATATGGCCCAGTCAGCTGAAGAAATCCTAAAACAAAATATGATGATGTACGCTGTGATAGAGGGGATTGAGCAAAAATCTACTGCTTTGGGCAATGCGCCTAATTTTGCTTTACGTCGTGCTTACCTTCAACAAAGGACAACTTATGAAACCTTAGGCGCTATGGCAGCAGAATCCCTTCCAACTATGCGGGCAGTATTAGAAGCCATTGCCTACGCGACGTTTTTGTTTGTTATTCCTTTGTCAATCTTACCGTTTGGCTGGCGATTTTTAAGTGCCTGGGTGCAAATACTACTCTGGTTACAAATGTGGGCACCACTCTATGCGGTATTGAATTATATCATGAGTATGGCAGCGCGCAGCAAATCTATAGCTGCTATGTCCATTTCAAATCAGGCAGGGGTTACTATCGCAAGTTCTTTGGGTCTCGTGAACGCTAATGCCGATATGGCCGCGATGGCGGGTTATTTGGCCATGAGTATTCCCTTTTTGTGTATTGCCCTTGTAAGAGGTGTGGGAACATTTGTAAGCCTAGCATCACATTTAGGCAATATTACGCAGGGAGCCGCTAGTCAAGCTGCTACAGACGCCGTTACAGGTAATTATAGCTTTGGGAATATTTCTCAGGGTAATAGACAAATATCAAATCTCAGTATGCTTAATCAAAGTTATGCGGCAAGTTTTAGATCAGGGTCATTTCATCAAGCTGATGGACGATCAGATTTAATGACTACAGCAGATGGTCAGCAAATTCTAAATGTCTCTAGTTCTAATATTCCTGTGAGCATTAATGCGGCGGAAACAAAAACCGCTCAATTATCACAACAAGCGAGTAAGAGTTATCAAAAAGCTGTAAATGAATCTGAGGCTTCTTCATCAAACTTGCAAAGCTCTTATAGAAATTTAGTTGAACTAAGCAATCACTTATC
>CAZCHZ010000067.1:0-7055 GCA_964498615.1 uncultured Legionellaceae bacterium
TTTTTGGCGCGCCCGGAGAGATTCGAACTCCCGACCACCTGGTTCGAAGCCAGATGTACGGATCACAACCATTTGATTTTATTAACAATTTTAACTGTCTGGTCGGCTACAAATGCATAACTGTGCAGGACAATGCATAACCAGTTACACAAAAGTTACACAATGGTTTTACCACAAAAACTGGATCCTTTTAATTTAAGAAATCGCACAGGGCACATTTTTAGTAATTTTATTTACGAGTCAGGTTGAAATCCTATCTCCATTATCCCTTCTCTAATAGCAAATCATACCCATCTTAGGTATCTGGTTATCTTCCCACTTCTAATAAAGAATATCCATTGTCGACTATTTTTATATACTAGTGTTTATTTTTAACTAACTGACTTTTTTCGCCAACTAGCATTTTTTCAAACCTGTGATCTCTATAAAGATATTGACTTAATTGTCTAATATAGATATTATTGTCTAAGTTATGTAAAAATAGGTTTAGTATGATGCATCCAGCCATTCTTCAGGTTTTCCCAATTGCTCAGGCAATAGAAAAGCTTTTTTATCCTATTGCAGAAATCGTGATTCATGATATAAAAGCAAATAAAATAGTAGCTATATATAATCCCTTCTCAAAACGAAAAGTAAATGATCCTTCCCTACTATCTCAAGAAAAAGGAGCATTGACACTTAATGATTGTACTGAACCTTATGAAAAAATAAATTATGATGGAAGAAAGATAAAATCTATTAGTAGCTTAATTAAAAATGAAAAGAATAACACTGTCGGCGTATTTTGTATCAATTTAGATGTTTCTAAATTAGAGTTATGTAGAAATGCTATTGATGAATTATTAAATTACCAAGCACTGATGCCACAACCAGTTCCCCTATTTAAAGATGACTGGCAGGAAAGAATTAATCAATATATCCATACTTATTTAAATCAGCGTCACTTAAGGCTTGAGACTCTAAATAGGATAGAAAAGAAACAGGCCATACAACATTTAAATAAAATTGGTGCATTTACTGGCAAAAATGCAGCTCAATATATTGCTCGATTACTTAAAGTTTCTAGAGCCACGGTGTACAATTATTTAGCTTGAGTTTATTTGAGGAACCAGCATGATCAATGTTAAAGAAGAAGCTACCATTGCATACAACAGAATAGAAAAACATATCAGAGAAACTCCATTGGACTACTCTTTTTCACTAAGTAAAATCATGGGGTGCAATGTTTTTTTAAAATGCGAAAACCTTCAATATACTGGCTCTTTTAAAGTGCGCGGAGCACTCAATAAGCTATTATCCTTAACCCCAGTTGAACGCTCGCATGGAGTTGTAACTGCTTCTACAGGAAATCATGGCGCAGCTACTGCATTTGGACTATATAAATTTAAAATATCAGGAACTGTTTTTATTCCGGAAAATGCATCCACAACAAAAATTGAAAATATTAAAAATTATGAAGTGCCTCTTAAGTATCATGGTGAAGATTGCATGGTGACTGAGCTATTCGCTAAAAAATACGCCAAACAAAATAATATGATTTATATTTCGCCTTATAATGATATACAGATAATAGGTGGGCAAGGAACTATTGCCATAGAACTTTTAGAACAATTAGACAACATTGATGCAGTCTTTATTCCAATTGGAGGCGGTGGTCTTATATCGGGCCTTAGTGGGTATTTAAAAGAAATTTCTCCTAAAACCAAAATCATAGGTTGTTTACCTGAAAATTCACCTGTTATGTATAAATCAATCCAAGCAGGCAGAATCCTTGATCTGGAAACGACAACTACCCTTTCAGATGCCACTGCAGGAGGAATAGAACCTGCTTCAATTACTTTTGAAATATGTCAAAAGTACGTCGATGATTATATCTTGGCTTCTGAATTGGAAATCAAAGAGGCTCTTTTATCAGTTCTAAAAAATCAACATCTTTTAATAGAAGGAGCTGCGGGCGTTTCACTTGCTTGTCTCTTTAAAAACCGCGAGCGATTTAAAAATAAAAATGTTGTCATTATTTTAAGTGGCGCAAATATCAGTCTAGAAACGTTATGTTCAATTTTTCACTAATGATGATAGTAGCTAATCTAAACAAATCAAGGAAATCTTAAGTTATGTAGTGATATACGTGACAAATTTTATTAGAAGCGCAACTGTGTTTAAATGTTTAAAAAAGTGGAGAAACTAAATGAATGTCAATGTTTTCAAACTAGAAGAATACCTGGCAAAATATGAATTTTCAGCTCCATATTTGCTATGTTGTTCGGATGCTGAAAGTTTTAGCATGCAAGAAATTATTGATATGGCTGAACCTCAAGAAAAGCTATTATGGGACAATCTACAACTTGGCTATACCGAATCACCAGGATTGCCCATCTTGCGCAATAGAATCGCAAAAAGTTTATATCCTTCTTTGACGCCAAGCAATATACTGTGTTTTGCTGGTGCGGAAGACGGGATTTTTTGTGCACTTCATACCTTATGCAATAACGGTGATCACGTTATTGTTTTGACTCCTTGTTATCAATCTTTTTTAGAAATTCCAAAATTGAAGGGAGCTTTAATAACTGATATAAAATTGCTCGAAGAAAATAACTGGCGCATAGATCCATTTGCAATAAAGCAGGCGGTAAAACATAATACTAAAGCTATTGTTATTAACTTTCCTCATAACCCAACAGGACAAGTGATATCATGCCAAGAACTAAACGAATTAATTTCCATATGTGTCGACCATAATTTATGGTTATTTTCTGATGAAGTCTATCGACTGCTAGGACATCCTCAAGAAGATTGGGCGCCACCTGCTGCTGAAATTTATCCCAAAGCTTTATCGCTGGGAGTAATGAGCAAAGCCTTTGGAATGGCAGGATTGCGTGTGGGATGGATAGCTTGCCAAGATAAAGAATTACTTAAAAACATAGAGCGTCTCAAACATTATACTTCTATCTGTAATAGCGCACCTTCTGAAATCATTAGTTTAATTGCACTAAATAATAAAACTAAACTATTAGATCGAAATAATAGTATTGTGTCAAGAAATTTAAAAATTCTCGATCGCTTTATGGAGGAATACCAAACCTTGTTCGAATGGGTAAGACCACAAGGGGGGTGTGTTGGTTTTGTGAAGTATAAAGGTTTTGAATCCATAGAAAGCTTTTCAGAAAAATTAATACTACAAAAAGGCGTATTATTGTTGCCGGGTTCTGTTTATGATTATCAAAAGAACTATTTTCGCATAGGATTTGGTAGAAAAAATATGCCGGAAGCCCTGGATAAGCTTATGGATTTTTTAAAATAATCGATCAGGAGCTACATCATTGCAGAAAATGTAAAATATTCTGTGGAGCCAGATTTATTACTTGGGTTATTTGTTTTTTCCATTTTTTTGCTCCAAAAATCTCCATCGCTAAATGATCTCCTTGGATGTCATCATTTTTCCTGTTAAAAATTCCATAAAATTGTATGATGGGTAAAAACCTAACAACCTTTTCGCTTTTTCGATAACATAAACTCTATCTATTGTGTTCGGAAATACCCACCCTCGATCCTGAAAGATGTTTTTAGCATTGGGATAGTACTTACTTATCACAATATCAGCATGATGATAAAGGTCATTAAGTTCAGACGAATTAAAAAGCGTTTGGCTGGAAATATTCATTATATCAAAACCTTTGATATCCGCAGATATAGCTAATCTATGTGCTAACACAACATCGTGAATTCCAATGCCGCGATAAAGGCGATAAATGGCCATAATCCTTGCATCTTCTGGAAAACATCTTGATATTCTCAAGCATAGGCAAGACATTAGCCCGCTATTCGTTGCCTCACGACATAATTCTTCCCCTGCTAGCTTTGTTTCATCATAGACATCTCTAGGTTTGGGTGGTAGTGCTTCGGTAACCCATACTGCTTCTTGAGGATGAACCATTGCATAGCCATAGATCGATGTCGAGCTTGTGAAAACGAATCGAGTCACTTTATTTTTTATGCATGCATTTAGCAGGTTCTCAGTACCTCGAACATTAACATCCCAAAATTGCTTGTCATCATAAATTCCAACATGTGGAGCATGAAGTGCTGCAGTGTGAACAACAATATCAACTTTTCCGATAAGCATCGCAATCTCGGGGTTTTGAATATCCATAGTATGTGTAGTATAGGGCCCTGAGCTAATATCTACGCCAAATACCTTATAATCTTTGCGTAAAGATGCCGCTATTGCACTGCCTATCCGTCCGGATGAGCCTGTGATCAAGATAGTTTTAGAGCTAGATTTTCCATTTGGATTAAACACCTAATAATGTTACTATAGAAGAGAAATTTTTGAAATGTTAGCATTTCAACTTAAATAGTTAAATGATTGGGGTTAATCCATGAAAACAACATTTAAAGCGCAGGCTAAGGTAAAAAAAATGGGCCTGTCTTGCACAATAACGGAATACCTTATTGCAGGTGAACAAAACATTAATTACGCCATGGTTACGCTCAATGGAAGATATCCAGAGAATGGATTGGTATCAAACGAGATTTGTAAGGAACTCGCCTACATAATCGACGGAGAAGGGACATTAATCATCAATGGTATCGCTGTACACTTAAAATCGGGCGATGTTGTATTGATTGAACCGAATGAGGAATATTATTGGGAAGGTCACATGGATCTTCTCCTTTCCTGCGCACCCGCATGGTATCCAGAACAACACAAATCTATAGGAGTAGCTCATAGTCCTGAATTGTGTAGCATTACTACTGAAGAGTCTAAAATATGAAAGATAAATTGCCATTTCTAATATTTTTATAATCGTAATTTTTTGCAATCATTTCAATAAATTGTGCTTATGACGACAATATTTAGCGTGAACTCGCTATATCTTGTTCAGCTACAAAAGATTGAAGAATATCCTAAAATCCTTTAAACTGTATCACTATGGCGACTCTTATACTCATCCATGGTGCTTGGCAGGGCGGTTGGTGCTGGGAACGCATAGTACCATTATTAAAAGCACAGGGTCATCGCGTACTCGCCCCCGATCTTCCGGGCATGGGCGAGGATCTCACGCCTCTGGCAGAAATTACCCTCGATCGCTGGGTTCAGTTTGTGTGCGGTTTGGTATTGAAACAACAAGAAAAAGTGATTTTAGTTGGACACAGTCGGGGTGGTCTTGTCATTAGCCAAGCGGCAGAATATCTTCCCGATCATATTCATAGCCTTATTTACTTAACGGCAATTTTAGTCCCCAATGGCGGAACGTTGACCAGTGCAATGCAACAACATGGAGGGGCCCCACTCGAACTTACTTTTTCTGCAGATGCCAGTACTTCTACAGTAACTCCGACGACGGTTAGTGATGCGCTTTATAATACCACGTCAGAAGTTTGGTTAACACGAGCCTTGTCTTTGTTAGGCGCGGAACCAATGATCAGTTTTCAAACGCCTGTGATGTTGAGCGATAATAATTTTGGTCGAGTGCCACGCATTTATATCGAATGTTTGCAAGATAAAGCAATACCCATCGCAACTCAGCGAGGCATGGTGTCTAAAATGCCATGCTTACGGGTAATCTCGCTAAATACTGATCATTCCCCTTTTTATTCAGCACCGGAAGAACTAGCGAAGCAACTGATAGATCTTGCAGGGACTCACCCCTAATTAACTAGGTGCGTAACCCATTTCATGGTAAAATCTAGTTTGGTTTTTGTATATAGAGGCATAAATGAAAAACTATTTTGAAAAAGAGGTCGCTGAGAAATATGATAATGATCCTTCAATAGCAGGTCCTAGTATTATCGACCCTATAGTTGATTTTCTTGCTAATCTAGCAGGCGGTGATGCAGCACTTGAGCTAGGCATAGGAACTGGACGTATTGCACTGCCATTGAGCCAAAAGGGTGTTAACGTGCAAGGCATAGATCTTTCACCAGACATGATTCAACAACTTCAATCAAAACCAGGCTCTGAATCGATTGGTGTTACCATCGGAGACTTTGCTACCACCAAAGTAAATAAAAAATTTAAATTAGTGTTTCTAGTTTTCAATACAATTACCAATTTAATTTCCCAAAAATCCCAAGTGGAGTGTTTCCGAAACGCGGCTGATCACTTAGTGCCAGGAGGTTATTTTGTAATTGAAACATTCATCCCAGAATTACGTGTCCTTCCTCCTGGTGAGACTATTCGTTTCCACAAGTATAGCCAATCTCATTTTGGTTTTGATGAGTACAATTTTGCCACCCAAGAATTAGTTTGTAATCATTATTGGGAAGAAAATGGGGCATTAAGAAGTCACTCTCTACCATTTCGGTATGTCTGGCCATCAGAATTAGACCTGATGGCACAACTTGCCGGAATGCATCTACGCGAGCGTTGGAGTGACTGGCATCGTCAACCTTTCACTAATGAAAGCACTGCGCATATTTCTGTATGGGAAAAAATTTCATAAAGTATTTTATGAATGTAAAAATTGATTTACTTAAAAATTATCCACAACACATTCCAAGACTTATCGAAATTTGGTATGAGGGAATCGCTAAACTATGGATGCCTGAAACTTGTATAGATCGAGTTAAGGAAAAACTTAACAATCATCTAAATGATGATTCATTGCCACTAACTTTTGTTGCTTTAAACAATGATATGCCTATTGGTATGTGTTCCTTGCGAGAAAATGATGGTATTCGTCCAAATTTAAAACCTTGGTTGGGATCTTTAGTTGTGGATCCCAATTATCAAAAACAAGGGATTGGTAAAATTTTAATCGACACCACAAAAGAAAAAGCAAAAAAGTTAGGCTTTGATATATTATACCTTTTAACTTTTGACCCGAACCTTCCAATATATTATACCCGTTTAGGTTGGCATAAAATTGGCCTAGATATCTTTCATGAGCATCCAGTTACTGTTATGGAAATTAATTTAATGTTATAAATCTTTTATCAATGTTTTATTCTTATTATTGTATCACATCCATTATTTGAAGAAAACCAATATTTTTTGGATCATGAACTAAAAATATAGCATCGGCAACTTTATAAAAGCCCGCGGTTTTTAC
>CAZCHZ010000068.1:0-7036 GCA_964498615.1 uncultured Legionellaceae bacterium
TGAAGGCAATATGGCATCTTGGATGATCCCGGGCAAACTGGTCAAAGGCATGGGAGGATCCATGGATCTAGTGGCTGGCTCTAATAATATTATTGTCGCAATGATCCATGCGAATAAAGATCAATCAAAACTTTTGAACAAATGCCGTTTGCCATTAACAGGTATACATTGTGTTAAAAAAATCGTCACAGATTTAGCTGTCTTGGAAGTTCAGGATGGCGCCTTTCATTTAAAAGAACGCGCCCCCGGCGTTAGCATTGATGCAATTAAAAACGCAACCGAGGGAAAACTCATCATCAAAGGCGAAATACCCGAAATACAGCTATAAACCTATTTAATTTAAAAATTAGCTAAATAACTTACAAGAAGTTAGTTATTGACAATGATAAGTTAAAATGCCATAATAATTTTTTTTAACTACTATAATTAAAGAACTAATGGGAGATAAATAATGAGCACAAGTAACGAAGAGATGAAAAAGATTAAAGATAAAACGACCCAGGAAACACCAATCACACATCGTAGACGGATGACTGGAAGCTATAATGATACCCCTGTTCAATTTTCTGTTCCTTCTGTTGATGATAAGCAAAAAGTAGAAGATGATAAAAAAAATAATGTAGTAAAGATCGTTCCAGTTGATGCATCCATCCTTTCAGCTTCAAGTGCTGCATCTTCTTCCGGTAATGCCCCTGCTGCTAAGGCTGCTCCTCCCAAACCACCTCGCGTTCCAAAAGCCAAGTAGTAATATAGGCGTCTGTCTTGACATTGGACAAAAAAGCTATATATAATGAATTTAATCGTTTACTGGTTAATATTAACTGGCTAACTTAATTTAACCGTAAACATATAATTATAGATAATTCATGGGGGAAACTGAATAATGAGTGCACACAATCCTATACTGACAACATCACCTCAAAACACAACAAACAAAGGCAATAATTATTTATCAAGTAAAAGTCGCGATTTTTTAGAAAGACAAGGGTTTGATACCACTAAAGATATTAATCAAAGCATCCAACCGAATTATCAAGAGCTCTACTCTAGAACAGGCCAAGCTCCCTTACTTTGTATCAATTTAAAATATTTTCCTTATACTCCTTTCATTGCAGCGTTAATTAATCAAAAACTAGATATCTTGAATGAACTTATTAATCGTCCTCAAATTGTAGTATTACCAACCACCACAAACCTATATAGGGATCATCAATTTTTCAATGACGTGGTAATTGGTTTCTTAAAAGAAATAGAGCGTCAATATAAAGCATTTTCCCCAAAACAAGCACAAACATTTGAAACGAAATTTTATACTTTTCTTGAAAAATTTATTCAAGCATATAAATCAAAAGATAATGAAAATCAGATTGGCTATCGCTTTATAGAATGCGTTGGGGAATTCAATTACCAGCGTTTCTTAAACCACCTGGAGGAGTTCAGCAAGCAAAACGATGATCACCTTAGAGATCAGTCCACAAAAGAGTTAACACACGCGATATTGAGTTCGTTTGAATTCAGCAGTAGTACTGATAGCGGTCTTGATAGAATCAGTGGCGGTATATTGTGTAATACAGATCATGCATTTTTATATGCAATCCGAAATTCTCACATAAAATGTTTAGAAATGATGATTGCCCATGGTATCTCCCCTATTCAGAAATTTGTTATAGAAAGAAAAGGCCGTGTTAAAATCGTAACTCCTAAACAATATGCTGTTCTTGAAGGCACCCCTAAATCTATTGTTTTTTTAGCTCGCAAAGAGAAACAACTTGGTTTATTTGATGTAGATGCTTTCCATATCTGGAACGACCCAACAAGCAAACCATCGCAGTCAGAAACAGCAGAATTTTTAATTGCCATACAACAAATGAGTGTATTTGTACATAATACTAAAAAACCAGAACCAGAAATACTCCACTCTAGACAAGAATTTGCACAAGCGATCTCAAGTTTTAACCCTACATCAGGAACTATATCTATTTCTGATTTTACAAGGATCTTTGGTGAAATGGATAATAAAAAAGCAAAGGAAAAGCAAGATACAGAGGAAGGGATAGGAGTAGACATTGTATCCATTGTATCAAACGACAAATTTCAGGTAGATATGTTAAAAGCCAGTACATTAACATTAGTCAAGTTCGGCTATACCACTTTTTTCGATACATTAACATCTAATCCTTTAAGCCAAGCAATCACTTACTTAGAAGAAATTAGAGCACCTCTTAGTACCATACTATACCCTGGTGTAGAACCCCAACCATCTTCTTCTGAAAGCTTCACATCTTCCAGGATACATCCATCCTTTTCATCAACAAATCCTGCTTCTTCCTCGATATGCCCATCATCTTTGGTAGCCCCATCCTCCTTGGTAACCACATCATCTTCTTCATCAGCAAGTCAATCTGCTTCTTTAAGTCAAGCTAAGCCTTCTAATGCCTTACTTATTCACGAATATTCAAGATTACAAAGAATGGCAAAAATCTTTGCCTTCTATGCAACCTTTGACATCCAATGCCATCCAACAACTGGTCAATTAAGTCTCATGGATACTTCATGGGTTGGTCTTAAGATTCAGGAAGCACAGTTAGACAACCCAAATCCTAAACGGGATGAACAACGTAAAAAAGAACAGTACAAGGCTTTAATGACGGAAAAAATGAATCGCTTAATGCTTAACCTAAGAATTACCTTTAACATGAATCCTGAATTTACATTATCTCTATCTTTTCAGCGGTTGCCGGACACAGCTTTGGAAAAAATTGGATCCTATTTGTTCAAGAGTTCTGATAATACATCTCATCAGACTAGAACTGAAGTAAGCAAATATCTTTTATTAGCTTTTTCAAATAAAAAATTAGCTGATTTGACAAAAAAGAGAGCTGTTCCCATGCTTGTTAGCCCAAGCCCATTAGTTTCCGCCCCAATGGAACAAGATGATAAATCAAATATAGCAGACGGAAAAAAAGCAAATAACGCATCCTCAGCCAATACTTCATCAAGTTCAACAAAACCCACTCGTAAGTCAAAGAAGAAACATACGAAATAAAAGGTTGGGGTCGTGTCTTGACCATATCATTACCCATAAGTGTTTGGGCATAATGGTACTAAGATAAATAAAAATATCTATTAAATCAAAGGGCGGGGCCCCGTCCCCGCCCTAGCATAAAATGACTTGTGGGTAATGATATGGACACGACCCCAACCCTTATTGACAAACATATATCAAAATGCCATGATGAGAAGTCAAAAACGACCTATTTTTAATAGGAAATACACAATGAGTTCATCAGGTGATGAAGTAGCTGCATTGATTGAAATAGATGAGCAGGAAATATCAAAACTGAGTGAAATAACTGTTGCCGAACTTGCAGCAGTAACTCATGCTGATGGTTATGAAGTATGGGCCAAAAATTGGATGGAATTATTTTTCAACCCTGTTAAACAACATCCTATGCACAAAGTCATTCATCAGGCAAGAGAGCAATATAAAGACCGCCGTAGTGTTAAAACTTTAAAAACACAATTACAAACACAACAGAAGCGATGCAAAACACTACAAAAGCAATTATTATCAAAGCCAGGTTTAGCACTATTAGAATTGACTGACTTTATAAAAGATAATAACTTTGCATTAGATAACTTTCAATTATTTTCTAAACTGACCCCAGTTTCCTTTGAGACATCAGTTAATAAACTCAAACCTAATACAGAAGCTTTTCAAGCACAAGTTTTGGGTGCTTTTTTTTCAAATAGCAGCCGCCCTACGGACATTGTTAATCCTTACCCAGGATCTTACCAGTCCATAAAAAAACAAATGAAAGAATGGTTTATACCACTTTATCAAGTCTGTCATCATTTATTATATGGAAAAGCACTTTTCGATAAAATAACAAATACTGAGACGAGTACCTGCAGAACATCAGATGAAGTTAAATTAGTAAAAGAAGATGTACTTTGGCAAACCCCTCCTGCAGAAGCGCAACCTGTCACAAGACGGACGGCTAGTTATAGCACTGAAAAGCCACTGCTTTTCACTCTCCCTGTTACCTTGAGTGTCAGTGCTCCGCCAACAGCATCATCCACTGCACTCATCACTCCACCCTCCACCCCTCCTCCTTCCAAGCCTAAGCACACCAGGAGCATGACTGTTGATTTACCAAAATCACTTGTTACCCCTAGTGTCAGTCCAACATCATCACCTGCACCCTCCGCCACTACTCCTCCTCCCAAACCTACGCATAACAGAAGCATGACTTTTGATCCTTTCGGCAAAAGGAAATAATATCGGGCGGGTCTTGGCATTGAACAAAAAGGCATTTTAAAGAATAATAAAATTGAAACAAAAACGAGCCTTTTTGTCCAATGTCAAGACAGGCCCCCAACCCTTAACACTTCCAACAACATTTGCATATCTTCAGGCAAAGGCACTTCCCAAGCGAACGGTTCACCCGTCATAGGATGCGTGAAACTTAAGCGTTTGGCATGCAACGCTTGTCTTGGAAAATTTTGCAGGCAATCTAATAAGGCTTTGCTGGCATTGGGAGGCAAGCGTAATCTTCCGCCATAGGTTTTATCACCCACCACGGGGTGATGAATATAATTCATATGCACCCGAATTTGATGGGTACGCCCTGTTTCCAAGCGTAATTCAAGGTAAGTATGGTTCTCAAATTTTTCACGTACCCGATAGTGCGTAATAGCAGACTTTCCTGAGTCTAAAACACACATGCGTTTTCTATCTTGGGGATGACGTCCAATTGCGGCATCAATGGTCGCACCTGATAATAATTTACCGCAAACTACTGCTTCATAAATGCGCTCTACTTTTCTTAGCTGCAACATTTCCACTAATTTGGTATGCGTTTCTAATGTTTTAGCAATCACCATTAACCCAGTGGTGTCTTTATCTAATCGATGCACAATCCCCGCACGTGGAATTTTGTCAAGCTCTGGCAAGGCATAAAGCAGGGCATTCACCAAGGTGCCTGCACGATTACCCACGGCGGGGTGCACCACTAAGCCTGCGGGCTTATTAATGATCAACAAATAAGGATCTTCATACACCTTCGTTAAAGGTAGGGCCTCACCTGTCCAATCTGCGACATTATGAATCACTGCGTCTATTTCTATCGCTTCGCCCCCCTGCACTTTATCCTTGGGGCGTAGTGCTTGGCCATCGAGCTTAACCCAACCCCGATCTATCCACTCTTTAAGTCGAGATCGGGAATGTTCAGGAAAGGATAATGCTAATGCCTGATCTAAGCGTTTACCAGCATGTTCTAAGGAAATAGACGCTTTTAAATGAAATTCTTGCATATTCTGTGAGAAAACCTGTTGCCTTAGAAAACCAGCTTATATGTTAAGGTCTGTTTAATTGATTAGCAAGCAATTTTAAGTTAAACTGCGTAGATTGATTTATAACCTGTTTTAAACATTAGGTGCATTACATTGAGTAAGTTAATAAACTTAAAAATTATCCTTGTTATATTGGCTGCCACTGCCTTGGTTGCTTGCGCCAATAAAAAAGATAATTATAAAGGCATGTCTGCAGAAGCCATCTATGCCAAAGCACAAAATAATGTTAAAAAAGATAATTATGTAGAAGCTGCAAAAGATTTCGAAGCCTTAGAAGCACGTTATCCCTACGGCGCATATTCAGATAAGGCACAAATTGGTTTAATTCATGCCTATTACAAACGCAGTGAACCTGCTTTAGCTATTGCTGCAGCCGATCGATTTATTCGCATGAATCCCCGCCATCCTGAAATTGATTATGTTTATTACTTGAAAGGCATGGTGAATTTTGAACAAAACACCACATTTATGTATAAATATTTACCCCTAGATCGCAGCGCACGCGATCCTAGCCGCGCAGAAGAATCTGTAGAAACCTTTCAAACGCTGGTAGAACTTTTTCCAAACAGCAAACATGCAATGGACGCTAGAAAACGTATACATATATTACGCAATCAATTGGCCCGACATGAACTGGGTGTTGTAGAATATTATATGAAACGCGATGCCTATCTTTCTGCTGCAAATCGCGCGAATTACATCGTCAGACATTATCCCGAAACAACAGCAGTCCCAGAAGCCCTGGCAGATATGGTAAAAGCGTATCGAGAACTGAAGATGACGAGCTTGGCAGAAGATACCCTGGCAACACTCCAGAAAAATTATCCCCATAGCGAAGCCTTAAGAAAGCTGTAAGCCTTTCTTCATTACCCTATTAATTCAATAAAATTAAAACGGAACAGCCATGCTCCACCAATAAAAAATGCAAGAAACTTCCTAAAACAGAAAGTTTCTTGCATTTTTTATATAGGGGTCTGACGCCAACCAATAATATAAGTAGATTATGGATATAGGTTGGCGTCAGACCCCATTGAATTCAAAAAAAGGTTTTGTTAACATGCCCTCCTTTCTGATAATAGATTGGAGTATTTATGGCAAGACCTCTAAGAATAGAATACGCGGGCGCTTGGTATCACGTGATGAATCGTGGCGCCGATCATCAAAAAATATTTCATGATCCACAGCATTATCAATTATTTTTCAATTTACTGTCTGAAATCCATATACAATTTCAAATAGAAATTCATGCTTATTGTCTCATGAGTAATCATTACCATTTATTTATTCGCACACCACAGTCAAATTTAAGCAAAGCAATGCAGTATATGCATAGTATGTTTGCGCAAGCTTATAATCGACTGAATCATAAGGACGGACCTCTTTTTAGAGGAAGTTACGAAGCCATTTTAGTGGAAGCCGATAATTATTTATTACAACTCAGCAGGTATATTCACTTGAATCCTGTTGCTGCAGGCATGGTGATTGATCCAGAATCCTATCCTTGGTCTAGTTATTTTTATTATGCGAAAAATAAAAACAAGCCGTTTTGGTTATATTGCGATGAAACGCTAAAATACTTTGGCACTCGTGATCCCCAGCAAAGTTATAGGCAATTCGTTCTAGAGGGTATCGATGATAAAACAAAAGCTATTTTTAATCATCATAAATTTCCAGCCGTTTT
>CAZCHZ010000069.1:0-6961 GCA_964498615.1 uncultured Legionellaceae bacterium
ATTAATAACAATTTCTTGCAATGCTTCAAATAAAGTGCCTGGACGAATTTTATCAATTGCAGCCAATTGCGCAGATAAAACCAGTGAATAAATTGCACGCTGTTCAGCTGTAAATATGCCATTCACAGGGTATGTTCGGGTGATATCCGAAGCATAATATTGATATTCTGCCCCTGCATCCACTAACACTAAATCGCCCGATTGTAATGT
This sequence comes from uncultured Legionellaceae bacterium, assembly GCA_964498615.1. GTDB lineage: Bacteria > Pseudomonadota > Gammaproteobacteria > UBA6186 > Azoamicaceae > CAWARU01. The sequence continues at coordinate 211 of CAZCHZ010000069.1, forward strand.
ACCAACATTATCCGTGTAATGTAAAGTACAAGCATTTTGGCCACCTGCAATAATGGAATTATAGGACATGGCATGACAACCCGCTTGATAGGATTCTGCAATAAACTTTCCTTCTAAAGCAGATTCTGTCATTCTTGGAACACAATGTTGCATTAAGGCAAGATGAGCAGCACTTGAGATGCGCGCCGCTTTTCTCATCACTTCAATTTCATCCCTGCTTTTAATCAAACGTAATTCGTGAATGATATGTTGTAGATTTGAAAAGCCAGATGGATACTGCAAATCATAACGCGTATGTGGATCCAAGGTTGTCCAGGCGATTAACTGCGTATCAAAGTTCTTATCTATTCCAAAAGTATAGAAAACTTCCTTTTTATCTTGTATCAATTTAGGCAATAGTGTTTCGATATCCTTTAAACCAAAAACACGCTTGAGTGCAAAGTCCTTTTGAATGTCTAAAAGCCCTTTTTTTGGTCCAATCCACTGCATTTCTTCTGGCGTATATTCCCGACAAAAAAGAATATCTTCAGATACACCTGCTGCATCTTTAATGAGCACCAAGATAGCGTCGGGTTCTTTAAATCCTGTCAGATAATAAAAGTCGCTCGATTGACGAAAAGGATATTCGGTATCACGATTACGATATTGAAGAACAGCGCCCTTTAAGATCGCAATACTGGCATTTGGCATGCGATCGCTAATGCTATCTCTGCGCTGCTTGTATTCATTAAGCTTCATAACTCACCCTTATCATCCTCAGTCCCACATCATACTTTAATAATACTTTAATTTTGTGATTGACCCATTCATAAAGTCACTCTATATTTTCAGTATCAGACTTCAGATATGGAATTTCTAGTGAGTAAGATAAAACCCACCACCGTGAAAATCTTAACCAAACCTTTTCAGGTGGCCTGTCCACAGGGCGCAGAAGCGGCATTATTGGCCTCTGCCCAATATTTAGATCAAAAAATGCGTGAAATTCGAAGCAAGGGCCGAGTGATTGGCATAGAACGCATCGCCATCATGGCTGCCTTAAATATCACACATGAATTATTGACCGTACAGCAAAAGAGTAGAGATGAACACCAGGTCTTATCAGAGCAGATCCAAGGTTTACAAAGTAAAATTGATGCCGTTTTACTTGAAGAAGTTCAGCCTTCCGATAGCGAACATATGGAATTTGAGGAATTTGCATCACTCGATTAGTGCAGAGCTACTCATTTAAGATTTCTGGAATATCATGGATAACAGATCAGCGACTAAAAAAACACTCAGGCAAGCATTGCTCACAAAACGCGATTCTATGTCCGAGACTTTCGGTCTAAATGAAGGAAGGGCTCTGGCAAGATCACTAAGCAAGCGTTTTGAGTTTATTAACAGTCAGAGAATTGCCTTCTATTGGCCGCATCAGGGAGAAATCGATCCACGCTATGCAATGACACTTGCTTGGCGTCTTGGAAAAAAATGTTATTTACCTGTATTACATCCTCTGGGACATAAAAAATTACTTTTTGTAGAATATCGACCCAATGATACTTTACGAGAAAATCGCTACGGCATTCTAGAACCCAGTCTTTTACATCGAGATTATATTCCTGCCTGGGCGCTAAACTTAGTCCTCATGCCTGTCCTAGGATTTGATCAATGGGGACATCGACTTGGCAGGGGGGGTGGTTATTATGATAGAACCTATGCTTTTGCTGAGAATACACGCAAGCCACGAAGCCCCATTCTGATGGGTCTAGCCTATGAATTTCAAGCCATCGATCGCTTACCGAAAGAAGACTGGGATATCCCAATGATTGGGATTGTGACAGAAAAACGTTTTATCGGTGCTATTGATTATCATGGGAGTAATCATGCATGACTCAGGAAGCATTAAAGCAACAGGTCGCCACTGCAGCACTGGATTATGTGCCAAATGACGGCATCTTAGGAATTGGCACAGGCACTACAGTGAATTATTTTATTGATGCGCTCAAAGCTTCAAAAATAGAACTCAAAGGTGTTGTTGCAAGTTCCAAAGCAACGGCCTCTCGCTTAAAAAATTTAGGCTTCCCTTTGATGGAATTAAATGCAGTTGATGAACTTGCGGTCTATATTGATAGTGCAGATGCTTGCAATACGGCCTGTCAGTAAGTGAAAGGCGGCGGTGGCGCAATGACAGGGGAAAAAATTCTGGCGACCATGAGCAAGCAATTTATTTGCATGATAGATGAAACGAAACGCGTCAAGATCCTAGGAGAGTTTCCAGTAGCCGTAGAGGTTATCCCCATGGCCAGGAGTTTTGTGGCAAAAGAAATCGTTAAATTAGGTGGTCAACCAGTATATCGTACTGGAACAATCACCGATTATGGTAATGTGATCCTGGATGTACATGGATGGGAGATCATGGAAGCTATTAAGCTGGAAAGAGCGCTAAATAATATCCCTGGGATAGTATGTCATGGTTTATTTGCAGAACGTCCTGCTGATCTGGTGCTCGTGAGTACAAAGACAGGCATGACTGTGATGGGAGCAGATAAGGCCCTATTGAAGAAGTTACTTAACTAAGGAGTAGTTATGGCACATGCAGAGCCCACCTTTGGCAAATGGCGCACATTTTTTTGGCCAATCCATCGTCATGAACTTAAAAAACTCCTGCCCATGTTCTTTTTATTTTTCTTTATTTCTTTTGTTTACGCCATCTTACGTACAACCAAAGATTCTTTGTTAATTACCGCCCCAGGTTCGGGTGCTGAAGCCATTCCTTTCTTAAAAGTAGGTGGTGTGATGCCCACTGCCATTATCTTTATGTTGGTCTACGCAAAATTAAGTAATATTTTAAGTAAGGAAAAATTATTTTATACAACTATTATTCCTTTTTTGCTTTTCTTTTTACTTTTTGCGTGGGTGATGTATCCTGCAAAAGAAGTACTTCATCCTCATGCATTTGCTGATAAATTGCAAGGGAATCTACCCATCGGTTTATCCGGTTTCATCGCCAGTATTCGTAACTGGACTTATGCACTATTTTATATCTTTGCAGAGCTTTGGGGCAGTTTTATTTTATCTCTCTTGTTTTGGGGCTTTGCCAATGATATCACCAAAGTCACAGAAGCAAAACGCTTTTATGCACTTTTTGGATTGGGCGCCAATGTTGCTTTAGTTGCTTCTGGTTTCGTGACAAAACTGATTTTGAGCCTGCAACGCGATGATAGTTTTGCAGGAGATCCTTGGCAAGATTCTTTAAATTTAATTACTGCTGTTTGTATTATCGCTGGTATTATTATCATCGGCATTTATCGTTGGATTACCAAAAATGTCTTAACTGATCCTTATTTTTATGATCCCAGCGAACAAGCCAAAATGAAAAAGGCCAAACCTAAATTATCACTGACGGACAGCTTTAAATTTTTGGCTAAATCTCCCTATGTATTATGCATTGCGCTACTGGTACTATCTTACAATATCGTGATTAATTTGCTTGAAGTGACATGGAAAAGTCAAGCAAAATTGTTATATACTAATCCAAAAGAATATTTACACTTTATGAGTGATAATATTATAGTACTTGGCATTACCAGTACTTTAATGATTTTATTTGTCTCCAATAATGTCCTAAGACGTTTTGGCTGGGCATTTACCGCCTACATTACGCCAGTTGCTATTTTACTCACAGGCATAGGCTTTTTCTTGTTCATCATCTTCCAACAACCCATAAGTCCCTGGTTAATTAGTCTTAGCACAACACCGCTTGCCATCGCGGTCTCGTTTGGCACGATACAAAACACTATCAGCAAGGCCTCGAAATATTCCCTCTTCGATCCCACAAAAGAAATGGCTTACATTCCCTTAGATCAAGAATCAAAGGTTAAAGGTAAAGCGGCCATCGATACCGTGGGTGCACGTTTAGGAAAAGCTGCTGGTTCTGGTCTTCAATTAGGGTTAATTGGTGCTTTCGGCACCTTGGCAGCCGTTACACCACAAATTGCCATTCTCATGTTGGTGATCATCGGCGTATGGTTGTGGGCAATTCACAAACTCAATAAAACGGAATTTGAACCGATTGAGCATTCTACAACCTAAATTAGGGTAACAAAAAAGCATTCTGTCGCCAGGCTTCATAGACTGCAATGGCAACCGTATTAGAAAGATTTAGACTGCGATTTTGCGGTTGCATGGGCAGATATAAGCATTGCTCTTCTGGAAAGCGTTCTCGTAATGCTAAAGGTAAACCACGCGTTTCTGGACCAAACACAAAACAATCATTCGCTTGAAAAGCAACTTCTGAATAACAGCGCTTACCCTTGGTAGAAAACAAAAAAATCCTTTTATGTGAAAAAAGTTTTTCAATTTCCTCGAAACCATCATACACATTAAATTTTTCTGGCAGGACATAATCTAATTTTGAACGCTTTAAATGTTTATCATCAATTTCAAACCCTAAAGGGCGAATCAAGTGAAGATGGCAACCAGTATTTGCGCACAATCGCATAATATTGCCCGTGTTCTGAGGAATTTCCGGTTGAAATAATATTACATTAAACATTTTATTAAAGTTGCAGGACGTTTAAGATACTAAAAAAGGATTAAAATTCGTCGTCTTATCATAAACATCCAATTTTTCTTTGGCTTTTAAAAGTTTGACTAAACTATTCAAGATGGGCATTGCGCATAATACATATAATAACTTAAAGGCATAATAACAAGCCGCGAATTTTAATAATTCATCTGTGGGCATGCTGCCATAAAAGGCAAGTGGAATAAATAAACCTGTTTCGATGGTCTCGCCTATCCAACTGCCACATATTGCCCTTAGCCAAAATAACCTACCCTGCATACGCACTTTTAGTTTGGCCACAATATAGGCATTTACGAATTCACCCACAAAATAGGTAAGCACTGAAAATGTCATGATGCGGGTTGAATACCCCAAGACAGATGCATAAGATTCGCTATGTGGCCAAGATGCTATTGCAGGCAAATGAATAGCAAGCGTACACATGGCGGCTAAGAATAAATTACAGGCCATGCCCATCCAAATCACGCGTCTTGACTGCGCAAACCCATAGACTTCCGTTAACATATCCCCCAATAAATAGGTTAAGGGAAATAATAATAATCCTGCTGGCAATGTGATAAAGCCGAAAGCCAGAGGCTTAGGGCCTATCACATTGGCAGTGAGCAGCAAAGCCACAAAAAGCATGCCAAGCTGTGGATAATATTTCGAGGTCGATGGGATCATTAACGTTTGTCCATTTTCCTTTTTTTCGTGGCTTCTAAAACAATTCCTTTATCCTGCAATTTCTTTTTCACACCCGCTTTGACATCTTCTGCAAATTCCTTAGACCAATCATCAAGTATTTTCAAGAGCAAGGGATGTGCTTTGTTGTCTTTGAGTGTCTCATTAATCAAGTGTTTGAGCTGTATTTCATTAGATGCGCCTCTAAAAAAGAAACGAGCATCATGAAGCTGTAATGTGTTTTCAACCTCCAAATCAACGCCACCATAAAAATCTAACACGTTCATATAATGACTTACCTTTCTGTCGTAATCAGGGTCTTTGGGATTAAGTTTGTGATATTGTTCGCGAAGCGAATGGGCATTTTCTTTTATTTTCGCCATATTTTCCCGTAATGTTGCTAAGACAACTTCTCTCGCCTCTTGATCTAAATCGATGAAGTCCACATAGGAAACAAATCCTCTTTTAACTTTTTCATTTTTATAATAATTTTCATAAAATTCTTTTTCTATAGCAAGTATTGCTCGGTACTCAGCTTGGAGTTTTTCATCTTGTAAAGCTTGTTCAATCCAGGATTTAGGATCAACCGGCGCTATCTTTTCCGCTTCTAATCTGCGCTGACAAAAATCTTTAAAAGTGCTATCAAAATCTCTGGGTTTAGCAACAGGCATCAATGCACTAAAGAAAGGATATTCAAGTTCTGGAGACATTGTTGGGAGTGCTTCTAAAACTTCTTGTTCGTCTTGAGTTTGCTGCGAGACATGAAATGCGGTTAACATGATAATCTCCTATGTTAGGTTGCTAATACCAAAAATACATTGACTTTTTTAGATAATACCAGGTTTTTAATATCGATTTCAAGCCTAGCATGCTTAAGCGACAAGGATTTTGAGTGTGTTTGCACCATCTGCATTACCCATAATATCGCCTTGGGTAAGAATAATATTATCACCCTTTTCTATGGCATGTTGATTGATGAGCGCGAGCATCGCTTCTTTATGCACATCTAGGGGCAAAAATTGGGTAACATCAAAATCAATAGGATAAACACCGCGATAGAGTGTCATGCGTCGACGTGCTTCTTGATGTCGACTAAGACCATAAATTGGGATCCCCGAACGAACACGCGACATCCATAAGGGTGTGCGACCCGATTCTGTTAAAGCCACAACGGCTTTGGCATCAATGTGATTTGCGGAATACATGGCAGCCAAGGCAATGGCTTCATCAATCCGGCTGCGTTTAGATTCTAAATGTGTATGTGAAATTTTCATGTTCTTTGGGCGTTCTGCAGCCAGACAAATTTCAGCCATCATAGCAACTACTTTTTCTGGAAATTTACCCTTGGCTGTTTCTCCTGATAACATGACTGCATCTGTGCCATCCAAGACTGCATTAGCAACATCAGACACTTCTGCGCGGGTAGGAATGGGTTGATTGATCATCGATTCCATCATTTGTGTGGCAGTTATCACTGCCTTATTTAAAGCCCGAGCACGGATAATAATATGCTTTTGTAATGCA
>CAZCHZ010000070.1:0-6953 GCA_964498615.1 uncultured Legionellaceae bacterium
TTCTTGAAAAAAAAATCTAAACTTTAAGCTATAAAATGAAAATTACGAGTCCTGAATTTGAAAATAATAATGGTGAAATCAAGTGCAAACATGGCGCAACCATTGGCCATCTTGAAAACGATGCTTTGTTTTACTTAAGCAGTCGGGGTATTCCCTTGGACAGGGCAAGACAGCTCTTAATCTCTGCTTTTCTTCAACCCGTGTTACAGCATTTTGCTTATCTTAAAATTCCTCTATTACAGCAATTTTGTCATGAATATGCATAATATTACCCAAGATTTTCCCATTTTACTTAAACGCCCGCATGGAAAACGTCTGGCCTATTTAGACAATGCCGCCACTACGCAAAAACCCCAATGCGTGATTGATGCTTTAACACATTATTATGAAAATATAAATGCAGGTGTGCATAGAGGCACACATTACCTAAGCGAAGCCGCAACCCTTGCTTTTGAACAAGCCAGAACGACTGTTCAAAAATTTATCAATGCCAAAGACGCACGAGAATGTATTTTTGTCAGGGGCACAACAGAGGCGATTAATTTAGTTGCCAGCAGTTTTGGTGCTGAATTTATAAAACCAGGTGATGAAATTCTGATCTCTGCCATGGAACATCATTCTAACATTGTACCCTGGCAAATGTTATGCCAGCGTCAAGGGGCAAAGCTTAAAGTTATTCCCATGAACAAAAATGGTGAATTAATCCTGGATAATTTGGAGGAATTATTGGGTCCTAAAACCAAACTGCTTGCCCTCACTCACGTTTCAAATGTCTTAGGCACTTTGAACCCCATCGCTGATATCATTAGAAGAGCACATGCGCATGATATTCCTGTCTTAGTGGATGGGGCACAATCCATTCCCCATCTTAAAATTGATGTACAAGCGCTTGATTGTGATTTTTTTGTTTTTTCTGGCCATAAAGTTTACGGACCCACCGGTATTGGAATTCTATACGGCAAAGAAAAATGGCTTGAAAAAATGCCGCCTTTTCAGGGTGGCGGGGGCATGATACGCAAGGTGAGTTTTGATGAAACTTTATATGCAGAATTACCAGCAAAATTCGAAGCAGGTGTACCTGCCATTGCAGAAGGCATTGCACTCGGCAAAGCACTTGAATATTTGAGTACCCTACCCTGGCATGAAGTAAAAGCAAAAGAAGCGCATCTATTAAGGATCACGAAAGAAGCGCTGTTGGAACTTCCTGCTATCAATTTGATTGGCAACCCCGTGATGCAAATTAGTTTGCTGTCTTTTGTGATGAAAGACGTGCATCCCCATGATATTGGCACGATTTTAGATCAAGCAGGGGTGGCTGTCAGAACAGGGCATCACTGCGCTATGCCAGTAATGGATTTCTTCAAAGTGCCTGCAACAGTCAGGGTATCTATCGGTCTTTATAATACGGAAGAAGATATTGTGCAGTTAATCGCTGGCTTAAAAGCTGTCCAACATCTTTTCAAAATTAAAGGCAGGACATGAGCTAATGGATATACGTGAATTATATCAAGATTTAATTATTGATCATGGTACCCAACCCAGGAATTGCTGTATGCTTCATGATGCAAATCATATTGCAGAAGGATTTAATCCTCTCTGCGGGGATAAAATTCATCTGTATTTGAGGGTTCAAGATGAACGGATATTGGCAGCATCTTTTACTGGCGCAGGTTGCGCCATTTCAACAGCTTCTGCTTCTTTAATGACAGAAATTTTAATTGGCAAAACCTTAACCCAAGCACAAGATTTATTTGAGGCTTTTCAAAAATTACTCACTGTTGATAGAGACACATCGACAAATTTAGGAAAATTAGAAGCCTTCGCGGGTGTAAAAGCTTTTCCTGCACGCGTGAAATGCGCAACGCTAGCTTGGCATACTCTACTTTCTGCCTTAAAGCAATCGAAGCAAGTGATTTCAACGGAAAATGCATGAACACACTCACACTGAAAGAAAAAATTATAGAAACTTTAAAAATGATTTTCGACCCAGAAATCCCTGTCAATATTTATGATTTGGGCTTAATTTATGCTCTTAACATTAAAGAAGAAGGCAAAGTTTTAGTACAAATGACGCTGACATCCCCCGCCTGCCCAGTAGCGCAAGAATTTCCGGGCATGGTGCAAGACAGGCTTTTTACTGTCCCCGGGGTCGTTTCAGTTTCAGTAGAACTGGTCTGGGATCCTCCTTGGACACAAGACAAGATGTCAGAAGCTGCGAAATTAGCACTAAACTTACTCTAATAATTACGCTAAATAACTTACGCAGTCTATAGACAATGAGACACTCACAAGCATAAAATGCAGCTTATATTTGTCTTCTTAAAAAGGGCTTAGGGGCCATATGCGCAGTTCTCAATTATATTTTCCAACGCTAAAGGAAATCCCCAGTGATGCGGAAATTACCAGTCACAAGCTGATGTTGCGGGCGGGGATGATTCGGAAATTAGCTTCCGGCCTTTATACTTGGTTACCACTGGGATTAAGGGTCTTAAAAAAAGTTGAGAAAGTCATCCGGGAAGAAATGAATCGCATTCATGCCCAGGAAATTTTAATGCCTGCCGTACAGCCTGCCGAACTTTGGATAGAAACCGAACGCTGGGATCAATTTGGACCAAGTCTGCTTAAATTTATGGATAGACACAAACGTCCATTTTGCTTTGGACCCACCCATGAAGAAGTCGTTACCGATTTAGTTCGCCATGAATTAAAAAGCTATAAACAATTGCCTCTCATTCTTTATCAAATTCAATCAAAATTTCGAGATGAAGTGCGTCCCCGCTTTGGTATTATGCGTGCACGCGAATTTTTAATGAAAGATGCGTATTCTTTTCATATTGATGATGCTTCCTTAGCCAAGACTTACCAAGATATGTATGAAGCCTATAGCCGTATTTTTACACGATTGGGCTTAACCTTTCGTGCGGTATTGGCAGATACAGGGAGCATTGGTGGCAGCCAATCACATGAATTCCAGGTACTTGCAGAATCAGGTGAAGATCTCATTGCTTTTAGTACAGAATCTGATTATGCAGCCAATGTAGAACTTGCCCCTTCTTTGCCTCCCACCCACAAGCGCGCAAAAGGCAGTAAAACACTTTCTTTTGTGAAAACCCCCAATATTAAATCTGTACAAGAGCAAGCTGACTATTTGAAAATGCAAGTCAAGGACATTTTAAAAACATTATTAGTAAAGGGAAAAACAAAAGAACATCCTGTGGTTGCTTTACTTGTGCGAGGCGATGATGAATTAAATCCATTGAAAGCTGAAAAACATCCTTTGGTCTTGAGTCCTTTTACCATGGCCAGTCTTGAAGAAGTGCAAAAAATCGCAAAATGTGGACCTGGCTTTGTGGGCCCTAAAGATTTATCAATTCCTATCATTGCCGATCATCAAGTATTGCAAATGGTGGATTTTGTCTGTGGTGCCAATCAAGAGGATACACACTACAGTGGATTTAATTGGGGGGTTGATGCAGCGGAACCGGCTGTTGCTGATTTACGCATAGTGAAAACAGGCGATAAAAGCCCAGATGGCAAGGGCACACTTATCCTTAAACGTGGCATTGAGGTGGGCCATATTTTCCAATTAGGAAACAAATATAGCAAAGCAATGAATGTCAGCGTTTTAGATGAAGCAGGACGCGCCAAAATTGTCACGATGGGCTGCTATGGCATAGGCGTTTCTCGCATTGTGGCAGCGGCTATCGAACAACATCACGATACAAAAGGCATTTGTTTTCCAAGCCCCATGGCGCCATTCCAAGTGGCTTTAATTCCCATTGGATTCCATAAATCCGAACCTGTTAAGAAAGCTGCAGAAACGCTTTATCAACATTTATCTGAAGCAGGCATCGAGGTATTATTGGATGATAGAGATGAACGTCCCGGGGTAATGTTTAATGATGTAGAGCTTATTGGTATTCCACATCGTATTGTGATTGGCGATAAAAGTCTTGCTAACAATAATGTGGAGTATAAGGGCAGGCAAGAGGAAGTGCCGCAATTGATTCCGATAACACAAGTGACTTCTTTTTTACAAGGATTATTGTCTTCATGAATATACACCCTCTTGATAGCTCAGCTCCATGGCTCGTCATTCCCGCGCATTGTGTCCTCATTCCCGCGCGTCGGCTCGTCATTCCCGCGAAAGCGGGAATCCAGGATCGCGAAAATCTGGATCCCCGCTTTCGCGGGGATGACGCCTTCTCTTTCGGGGATGACATCTGTTCTTTATTGCAGAAACATGATAAAGTGTCAGTCCACCAACCAAAAGTGAGGGGGTTAAATCCGTGCTATTCCTCGTAATTTTGTTGTTTGCTTTGTTTGCCAGTCTATTTGGGCTCAGTAAAGCCACCTTGGCTTATAGTGAACCTTTTTTTCTGATTGGATCACGCATGTTTTTAGCGGGATTACTCTTACTCGCACATCAGTTTATTTACAACAGAAAAAATATCAAATTTAAAATGGCACATCTCTGGCCTTTCTTTTTACTATCGCTTTTCATGATTTATCTAACCAATGCAGCAGAAATTTGGGGGATCCAACACATGCTGTCCGCCAAAGCCTGCTTAATTTATAGTTTATCCCCATTTCTTGCAGCACTTGTGGCTTATATTATGTTGAAAGAAACCTTAAATGCAAAAAAATGGCTAGGACTTATAATTGGATTTGTTGGCTTGGTCCCTATTTTCATGACACAATCCGATGCGGAACAATTGGTAGGCAGCTTAGGCCATATTTCCTATGCAGAAGTATCAATGTTATTTGCCGTATTTTGTGGTGTTTATGGCTGGACACTTCTGAAAAAAATTGTCAGCGAATATAAATATTCTCCCATCTTCGCCAATGGCATTGCCATGACAATTGGTGGAGGTTTAGCACTTTTACATTCCTATTATTCAGGAGAATCTTGGACACCCATCCCTGTCAGCGATGTGATGCCCTTTATCCAGAATACCATTGCCATGTGCCTTATTTCCAATATTATTGGCTATAACTTATATGGTTATCTTTTAAAACATTATTCAGCAACATTTATGGCTTTCGCAGGTCTAATAACACCCATTTTTGCATCATTTTTTGGTTGGGTGTTCCTAGGTGAAACCATTACCTGGCATTTCTTTGCATCTATTGCGCTCTTTTCAGTCGGACTCACCCTCTTTTATCAAGAAGAGCTGAAGCGCGAAAAGCTCTATGCGAAACCAGAAGCGGCCTAAGGAGAAGAAGTTTTGGGTTTAGGTGCGGACCCAGAAGGCTCTGGTTCCCCTCTGCGAGATTGATAATAAAATAATAGAGAAGATAAGTTATCGTTATGTTTTTCAAGCGCTATTGTGTAAAGATCAACCTGGTCACTTCCAAGTTCTTTTATCAATACTCTCATCGCCGTATCACCATAAATTTGTTTCATTTCTCCAATGAGCATGGCAATCCTATCTAATTCTTTAGCAACTTTACCTACATGTCGAGATTCAAGATTTGCCTCACCATGATGGGCCTTAATGAATTCTTTTGCAATTTCTAAATAGAATTTCATTCCCTCATCATCTTCTGCTTGTTTCGCATTGCGCATATTCTCCAATAAATTCTTCACAGCATAATCTCTTACAAAACTTGTAAACTTTTTATATTCCACTCTAGCAAATTCTTTGGCTCTCGATTCATCTTTAGGTTCTTCCATTTGTTCTAAATAAAATAAATATAAAAGTGGCTCAATACAAACTTTAGGATTGACAAAAGAGCAGGTACCCCATTTTTGTTTTTTTGTTTGAATATATTCGGAAGTACCAGGCTCGGCCAAGGATTCAATTGTATCTAAAAAAATTTTTGGCTCATTTTTAGTTTGTGGAAGAGTTCTATACAATTGAATAGTTTTATTTAGTTCAGAGACTTTATCTTTTTTCAGCCTAAATACCCTTGTGCCCCCCTTAGGATCCCTCTGACTACCACGATTAGCAAAAATTATATGATCCTTATAAAAAGCAAGAGATACAGTATGTCTAAACCAGTACGTAGGGACCACAGAAATGGTGTCCGAATTTATGTCGTGTTTTGATCCTGATTCTGTAAAATCCGGATTTAAGGACAAACATTCAAATGCTGTATTGTATCCTTCTTCTATTTTTTTAAAATAAGAGGCAATGTCATTTTTTCCTGCATTTTTCAGCATTACGATGTAAGCCGAGATGATTTCTCTAAGAAAGCCCACGGAGTTATGGCTATAAGATCCATCTGACTTTGTTGTTACTACTTCATCCTCATCGCCGCGTTTAATATTAAAATTTCTTTCAAGGCCTGCAGCATGACCGAAATTCTTACAAGCCAAAACCATTGCACGAAAATGCGCATGCACATCTGCCTGCTGTCTTGTTATCTTATTGGCATACCTATTAAGAAGCCTAAGCATCGAAAAATTCTTGTCCGCTTTCGCAATATCACTTGGCAATCCACCTTCGTTATCAGGCATTGTGGGATCGGCACCTGCATCCAGCAGCAGTCTTATTACCTTTTCGTTACCAAACATTACAGCATAAGACAGAGCAGTGTTTCCTTCGTGATTCCTACTATTGACGTTAGCACCCCTTTTAACCAAGAGTTCAACAACATCATAATTGGGATTTTTCAAACTGCATGCCAACATCAACGGTGTATTACCCTTTTTATCCAATAAATTAACTGCTTTAATCGCCGAATCATACTCCAATAGCATGCTTATACTAATTACATCAGGCATGGTTGCAGCCACATGAAGCGCAGTTTGACCTGTCTCCTTATTTGTGTCATTCATATCTGCGCCTCTTTCTAATACAAAAGACAATAATTCTTGGCGCCTTGCGTTCCAATCTTTTAAAAAGCTCATCATGTCAGCCGTATCACGAGGAATAAAATTTTCTGGATTTGTGATTACTGCTTGCACCAGCATACTTGCATTTTCAATTTTTGCGCCTTTTTTAATT
>CAZCHZ010000071.1:0-6926 GCA_964498615.1 uncultured Legionellaceae bacterium
GTCGGCATTATCCGCGTCAGGAGATGCAATTGCTGGCAAGGAAAAATCTACTGTCTGTGCTGCCTGTCATGGTGCGGATGGAAATAGTACGACGCCTATTTGGCCTAAAATTGCAGGTGAGTCTGAAGGATATATAATTAAAGAGTTGACAGATTATCGAAAGGGGCCACAAGGGGGGCGCTTTGAACCTAGCATGTATGCGATGACACAAAATTTATCCGATCAAGATATTGCGGATTTGGCTGCCTATTTTGCAAGTCAAACGCCAAGCCCTGGCAGTACACCATCGCAATTTGTTACTTTAGGTGAAAAGATATATCGTGGCGGGAATATTGAGACAGGCCTGCCAGCTTGCAGTGCTTGTCATGGGCCCAAAGGTGAAGGAAACGGTCTAGCAAAATTTCCACGTTTGAGTGGACAGAATGCAGCGTATGTGGTAGATCAACTGAATAAATTTGCAAGCGATGCGCGTTCGAATGATATTTATAGCATTATGCGGGATATTAGCAAACGTATGACAGAAGCAGAGAAACAGGCGGTGAGTAATTATGTATCAGGGTTACATTAAAAAGCCAAGGGCTAGAAAATCAAGAATTTTAACTATCATGTTATTGTTGTTGGCGGCAATACTGGGGTTTTATTATATGCAAAATCCACCATTGCATCCGCCGGGATCGGGTCCTTTTGGTATTTCATTAAATGCAAGCGGTACATCTCAATCTTTTGAAGAAGGCACACATTATAAAAAAATATCTGCCAGCATTACCACGAAACCAGAAATCCAGCAATTTATTGCAAAAGATCCGGGTAAAATTCAGGTTATTGCTTTTTTTAGTTATGCTTGCGCATGGTGTCAACGTTTACATCCCTATATCAATACATGGGTAACCACGAAACCTCAAAATGTTGTTTTTTATCGCATGCCTGTTATTTTTAATGCAGGTTGGGATGTTTTAGCCAAAGCCTATTATATGGTAGATGCTTTGGGGAGATCCAGCAGTTTAGATGATGTGTTTTTTAAAGCTGTACAAGAAGAACATCTGAATTTAGCAGATCAAACAATATTACAAGCATTTTTTGAAAAACAGGGTGTTTCAAATGAACAATTTTTAGAATTATATAATTCTTTTGCTGTGAATCAGTCCTATAAGCAAGCGCAGCAAATAAGCGATGCTTATCAGGTAACCTTAAGCCCCTCATTGATAGTCAATACGTCCTCGGGTAGTTATTTTATTAGCGCTTCCTCGACAGGGGGTACCTTGCAATCTGTGATTGATGTATTGGAACATGTGGTTGCTAAGGAATCAAACATTGCAGGTGAATAATCATTTAAAAGATATAAGGGCCGTTGTTTCACTTCATCGAAAGTGCGTCCCAGATATTCTCCGATGATCCCAAGCGTCATTAACTGTATCCCTCCTAAAAATAATATCACAACCATTAAAGAGGGATAGCCTTGCACCGATTCACCAAAACATAAAGTTTTATAAATAATCATCAGCCCATAAACGAAAGCAATTACTGCAGTTGTGAACCCAATGTAGGTGGCAAGTTTGAGCGGCGCAATTGTAAATGATGTGATTCCTTCAATAGCAAAATTCCAAAGCTTCCAGTAATTCCATTTTGTTTCTCCACCAATTCTAGGGTCGCGTTCATAGAGCACTGCAATTTGCGGATAACCAATCCAAGCAAATAATCCTTTCATAAAACGGCGTCTTTCTGGCATACGCTTTAAGGCTTCTACCGTACGACGACTCAAAAGTCTAAAATCTCCAGTATCTTTGGGGATCTTCACCGTGCTGATTTTATTAATAATCCGATAAAAAAGATAAGCCGTGACTCTTTTAAACCAGGATTCTCCTTTACGTGCACGCCTTTTAGCATAGACAATATCAAAACCTTCTTTCCAACGGGATATCAACACAGGGATTAATTCGGGTGGATCTTGTAAATCGGCGTCAATGACGATCACTGCTTCACCTTTGGCAAAATCTAAGCCTGCGCTTAGCGCAATTTCTTTGCCAAAGTTTCGGCTGAGATCCAAAATGCCAAGCCGCGCATCTTGTTTCTTTAAATCTTTCAGAACATTTAAGCTGTTATCGCTACTGCCATCATTTACATAGATTATTTCAGAAGAATAACTCAGCTTATTGAGAACATTTGATAAACGTTGGTGAAAAACGGGAAGTATGCTAGCCTCCCTAAACACAGGTACCACGATAGAAAGAAGTTTCTTAACAGTTTGTGACATGATGAATATCGCCCAATCACATAGTGTCTTAAATATTGGCACAGTATACCGTAATCCAACCTTGTTTGGAGTGCTTTTCCTTGTTTCTGTCTTAAGTTTTTTCACTACCTTGACCTTGCCTTATTTGGGAGAAGAAGGGGTTTATACCATTACTTCCCTGGAGATGGCTTTTCATCAAGATTGGATGGCACCCACCCTATGTGGACAAGACTATGGGCGTCCGCCTTTATTTAATTGGCTGATCATTGTGTTTGCAAATATCTTAGGTTGGGAACATATATTGCTGGCGGCGAGACTGGTAGCGGTACTTGCAACAACAGTGATCAGTTTTGTGTTGTTGTGGTTGATGCAAACTTTATTTCAAGACAAACGTTTGTCTTTATTCACGGCGCTAACCTATTTTAGTAGTGATTTATTATTTAGACGCGGATGGCTTGCTTATGCCGATCCGCTTTTTTCACTTTTCGTATTTACAGCCATCGCGAGCACCTGGGTTGCCTTAAAAACAGAAACAAAAAAATGGCTTGTATTATCTAGCATTTCCCTAATTGCTGCTTTCCTAACCAAAGCTTTCACAGGCTATGTTTTCTATGTGATTGCTGGCGGCGTATTATGTGGTTTTTTTAAAAATAGACGTTTTTTGTTATCGTTTTTTTCGCTGGGTTGTCATGGCATTGCGTTTGGATTTCCCTTGGTATGGAGTGCATGTATTAATCGAGGTACGCATGCCAATAGCATGATCTGGGATGTGGTCTCAAAATTTTCTATTCAAGACATCATGCAATATTTCGGAAAACTATTGTATTTCCCAGTGGATACCCTTATTCGGTTTTTACCTTTAAGTGTGTTGTTGATTTATTATGGATGGCAAAATCGTCGACAGTTATTTTTGCCTCATCCGGTTAAAATTGCGATCTGGATTGCCTTTTGTAATTATTTGCCGTATTGGATTGCACCTCACACCTATATTCGGTATTTATTGCCTCTATATCCTTTTGTGGCCATTGCCATGGCCTGGATTTTCTATCAATTTAAAGACAAGCAATTTAAGATCATTATGGGATGGTTAGTGGCTTGCATTATTTTACGATATGGTTTGGGCTTATATGGCTTTGAATATTACGAGAAAAAATACAGAGGCGATTATCACTGGGCTGCAAAAGATATTTTAGAAAAAACAGGCAATCAGGTACTTTATGCAAATACGGATGCAGCTTCTGGTTTAAGTGTAGTTGCAGAGGTGGATGTCTTACAATTTCCTCATGCACACTTAGTGCATCCACCACGTGATTGGGATTCAGGTTTTGTGATTAGCAGTGATGAACCTACTTTGCCAGAGATACACATTAAACAAACGTATATTTTTGGCCGTCAGAAAGTATATCTCTTATGTAAAGGTCAAGCTTGTAAAGCGTCAAATTCCTAAAAAAGAAGACGCTTTTGTAACAATGAGCAGCTTATTGAGTGTTTTGATAGCTTTGTTGTTTCCTTCTATGCTTAAATGTGTCAGGATCAGTACATAGCGCATTTAATATTTAAGGTAACTAACTGATGTCTAGTAAAATCCGGGTTGGCGTGTTGTTTGGGGGCAAATCTGCAGAGCATGAAATCTCATTGCTCTCGGCCAGAAGTGTTGTGAATGCCATGGACAAAAACAAATACGATGTTGTTCTCATTGGCATTAACAAAGCGGGCGAATGGTTTTTACATCAGGATATAGAGCGTTGCTTGAGCAATGCTGAAGATGCCAAGCTGATTCAATTAAAGCCTGTGAAAGAAAATGTGGCTTTGGTTCCTAAAGAATCTGGCCATCCCTTGATCAGCCTTTCAAATGAAAAGCTACCTCATGCCATTGATGTCATTTTTCCTGTGCTGCATGGCACTTATGGAGAAGATGGCACAGTACAGGGCTTATTAAAGTTAGCCAATATTCCCTTTGTAGGGGCGGGTGTATTAGCCTCTGCGGTGGGTATGGATAAAGATGTGATGAAACGCTTGTTTAGAGATGCAGGGATCCCTACGGCAAAATTTTTATCTGCCACAAAATATACCATTAAAAATTTTAGTTTTGAAAAAGTTGTAGAGAAATTAGGCTTACCTTTTTTTGTGAAACCGGCTAATTTAGGATCGTCTGTTGGCATTTCTAAAATTAAAAGCAAGCAAGATTTTGAAGAAAAAGTGGCTTTTGCGCTACAATACGACAATAAAATTTTATTTGAGGAATTTATTCCCGGACGTGAAATTGAATGTTCAGTATTAGGCAATGAAGCACCCATTGCATCCCTGCCGGGAGAAGTGATCCCCCAGCATGAATTTTATTCTTATGAAGCAAAATATTTGGATGATAAGGGTGCGCTGTTTGATATTCCTGCAAAATTACCAGAAGATCTTATCAAGAAAATTCAAACTTTAGCCATTAAAGCCTATTCTACTTTATGCTGCGAAGGCATGGCACGTGTAGATATGTTTTTAAAACAAAATGGTGAGGTATATTTGAATGAATTAAATACCATCCCTGGATTTACCCGTATTAGTATGTATCCAAAAATGTGGGAAGCAAGTGGGTTACCCTATCCGGCGCTTATTGATAGATTAATAGATTTAGCCTTAGAACGCTTTGAAAACGAACAAAAACTTAAAACAACGTTCGAATAACATATTTTAAATGGAATGCTGGGCTCGCCTTAAACGATCGTGAATGGCTAGCCATGCCAGCGTTTGTGGAGGCATTTCAACCAAAATACAATCACATCCTGCATCATCTAGGGCGCGCAAACTTGCATATAATTGTTGAGCGTAAGCGATGGGATCTGGGTTAAGCTTGATTTGTCTTATCATGGCTGAATGTGTATGCGATAGCAAAGAATAATGTAAAATGGCCACGTGTTGTTTTGCAGCTAATCTTGTCATCATTTCTTCTTCCAGGGCGGTTTTTTCAAGTAAATATAATGCCGTATGAGGGGCATAATGCAAGGGACTAGAGCCCGGTGTAATAATGTGGCCAACTGCAGTATTATCTATTTTTTTCTTAGTAACTGTTTGTAGGGCAATTTCGTCAATATGTCCTGGACGCAGTATTTGAATGCGATTATCCACTAAAGATACAATTGTCGATTCAATACCAATGTGACAAGGTCCGCCTTCTAAAATACATTCTACAGTATCGCCAAATTCTGCTCTGACATCTTTTGTGCAGGTGGGACTAATGCTGCCTGAGCGATTGGCAGAAGGGGCTGCAAGGCCACTGCCAAAAGTCTTTAAAAGAGCAAGTGTCACAGGATGGTTTGGGATCCGTAAAGCAACAGTATCTTGGCCGCCCGTGACAAGAGGCAAAACTTTACTGTGTTTTCGCAAAATCAGGGTTAGCGGACCCGGCCAGAAACGTTCTGCTAGTTGGTAAGCAACTTCTGGAATATCTATGGCCCAATCCTGGATTGCTGCAATATCATTTAAGTGTATAATCAGGGGATTGCTTGATGGTCTGCCTTTTAATGTGTAAATTTGGGAGATAGCCTCTGCGTTCTTGGCATCTGCGGCTAAGCCATAAACCGTTTCGGTGGGGATGGCAACCACTTTGCCGTCCTGCAACAGTCGAACTGCCTTCTGAATTGCTATTTCATCTATTGGGGAAAAGGGATTTTGCATAAGAATTTATCTCTTAATATTTGTGTCATAATACTATGAAGTGCTGTTATTTGTCTAGGATCAGTAGGATTACTTTAGGGAATATGCATGGATAGCATTAGGAAAGCATGTTACGCTGCCATATTATTAAGTCTTGTGCTGCCTTGTTTTGCGCTGCTCTCTGGTTCTTTGGATGAGAAAAAGATCGTTGAAAGAATAAAGCCTCTGGGCACAGTGACTGTTGAAGGCGGGGCTGCGGCAAGCACTGAATCCGCACCCCAACCGGTGATTGCTGAAGCTGATATTGGCAAGCATCGTTACGAAACCACCTGTAAAATTTGTCATGATACTGGGCTTGCCGGTGCTCCAAAATTTGGAGACAAAGCAGATTGGAAACCCAGAATTGCGCAAGGCATGGATCATATGGTGCAAATGGCCATCACAGGCTTAGGTGCCATGCCGCCCCGAGGTACTTGCAATAGTTGTTCTGATGATGAAATTAAAAAAACCGTGGAATACATGGTTTTGCATTCACAATAATTCAAGTTTTTTCTAAACGTCTAAACGACAAAGCTTCTGAAACATGTGATAGCTGAATAGATTCAGACTTGGCAAGATCGGCAATGGTTCTTGCTACTTTAAGTATGCGGTGATAGGAACGCGCAGATAAATTTAAACGTTCCATGGCGCGGTGTAATAATGTTTTAGAAGTTTCATCCAAAGCACAGTATTGTTGCAAGTCGGCATTCTTTAATTTTGCATTGGGTTTCGTACTTCGCACCATTTGTCTTTCTCTGGCTTCCATCACTCTTTCGCGCACTGTGTTGCTAGATTCTTCGTTAGACGCATTTTGGGATACGAGGATTTCGGTAGCAAGTCTCGGCACCTCGATGTGCATATCAATTCTATCTAACAATGGTCCAGAAATGCGATTACGATAACGTTTTACGAGATCGGGATTACAATGACAATTTCCCTTGGGATCGCCTAAATATCCACAAGGGCATGGGTTCATGGCTGCAATTAATTGAAAACTTGCAGGGAATTCTGC
>CAZCHZ010000072.1:0-6860 GCA_964498615.1 uncultured Legionellaceae bacterium
CAAGCAAATCTTGATAGGCCTGTCTTTTATGTTGTGGCGCCTCATCGAGCTCCGAAGGATGATAGGTAAGATAGCTCGGAAAAGGCAAGAGACCTTGATTTTCCATAAGTTTAGGGCCGAGCGCCTGACCTAAAATTAATAACGTATAGGGCCTCAATCGCCCTATTTCCTGCATCACTCTGTCAGGATTTTGACCCGACAAATACCCTATACAGTATTCATCAGATCTTAAGGAAAGAACTTTAATCATTTGCATTAACATTTTGTGCAACCCACTTGTTCTATTTATCGGCTTTGATGTCAAGAGTATAAAGCAACGGGCATATAACAACGGTGCATCCAAAATCACAGCAATATCCTTGCTTTTTTTTATCCACAGGTTAAACCCCAGGGTCTTTAGGATGTGACATTTTGTGTGCATATTCATCATCATTAACGCGCTTTGCCCTTCCATCTATGTTTAAGCCAAAGCACAGGCCCAGATAATGCGTATAAAAAGAAAGTGACAAACAATACCACGGGTGGATTGGAGGCTATCACACTAAACAACAGCACTATCAGAAACAGCGCCACAAATGGAATATGATCTTTCACATCAATTTCTTTGAAGCTGTAATATTTAAAATGGCTTACCATTAATATGGCCGTTGTTACGACAAGAAATGCCACTAAAATACTGAAACGTTTGCCTGAAATATCGAGTTCTGTCCCCACCCATACCATTCCTGCAACCAACGCTGCTGCTGCTGGCGTGGGTAAACCCACAAAATAGCGTTTATCTACAATATCATGCTGAATATTAAAACGCGCCAAACGTAAGGCACTTGTCGCCATAAAAATAAAGGCTGCCAACCAGCCTGTCTTGCCTAAACCCGAGAGCCCCCAATTATAACTGACTAAAGCAGGGGTTACCCCAAAAGAAACCATGTCAGACAAACTATCATATTGCGCACCAAAGGCACTTTGGGTTTTAGTAAGACGCGCAACTCTCCCGTCCAAACCATCCATAATCATCGCAATATAAATTGCAATGGCTGCATGTTCAAATTGGGCTTGCATGGCAGCAACAATGGCATAAAACCCTGCAAATAAAGCAGCCGTGGTAAAAAGATTAGGTAAGAGATAAATTCCCCGATGGCGCTTGATATCAGGCGCAATTTCACCCTCTGAGCCTAATTTATCCTCTTCTTTATCGGATTCCCCAGGCTGTTTTGACATACCACGATCTCCATCTTCATCTTGCCAACTGAAACTATAATGAATCAGGAGACTAGGATATTACATCATGCCAAAGGATGATAGTCCCAAAATGTATCATCAATAAAACTGGGGCCTTTAGAAGGTTGAAAAATGCGACTTTATAGTAAAATCACTTTGAAAATAATAGCTGTTATTTTTTGCAGTATCCTATTTGTCGCATTTTTATTCATGTTTTATATACGATATATTCCACACCAGGTAGCCGTCTCTCATATGCCTGTCATGATGATTGTCATTCTATCGGGAACAATTATCAGCACCGCCCTCATTGTATTTATCTTACATTTCTGGCTGCTTTCACCCTTTTACCAAAATAGTCTCAAGCGCATGCAAGCACATTCTGCTATTTTATCCCTCCAAGCTGAAGAACGTATTGAAGAATTAAAAAAATTAGCCAACTATGATATTGTGACTGGTTTGCCTAATCGAACTCTATTAAATGAACATCTACAAAAAATGATATTAGAGGCTGAGACTAAAAACGAAACCTTAGTTGTCATGATACTGGAATTTATAAATTGTCATGATATTAATAATACATTTGGTATACATATGGGCAATCTTTTTCTAAAGGAAATGGGCAAACATCTTGTTGCAAATAACCCGAAAGACAGTTTCATTGCTCATATTAGCACATCTAGGTTTGCACTTCTGCGCAAAATCAATGCTCCAGCGCAAAGCATAAGTTTTGTGCAATATATACATGATCTATTCGCTCGACCGTTTGACATTGCTGATAAAACATTGCTTTCTGGCATTAATATTGGCGCCGCCCTATATCCTAGAGATGCCAATGATGCGCAAACGTTATTATTAAACACACATTTGGCATTAAAGCGCGCAAAGGAAAACGGATTAAATCAATCTCAATTTTTTGAAGTTGCGATGAATCGACAAAACACCGATCGACACAGAACACTGCTGGTAGATTTACATTATGCACTTGAAAAGAATCAATTCATATTACATTATCAACCCCAAATGGATTTACAAACCAATACCTTGATAGGCGCTGAAGTCCTCTTAAGATGGCAGCATCCAGAAAAAGGTATTATTTTCCCGGGAGAATTCATTCATTTGGTCGAAGAAACAGGATTAATCGTTGCCATTGGAAAGTGGATCCTCTACACTGCCTGCGAACAACTAAAACGTTTACAAGCAGAAATCCCTGGATTTAAATTTGTTGCGGTGAATCTTTCTCCCGTCCAATTTAAACAAAAAGATATTGTCAATGTGGTAACACAGGTACTTGCCAAAACTAACATCGACCCTAAAGGTTTGGAATTAGAAATTACAGAAGGCTCTACCATGTCGAATATTGAAGAAGCACTGATTACGCTTCAAGCTTTACGTGCCCTAGGCGTTTCACTGGCTTTAGATGATTTCGGGACAGGATATTCTTCTTTAAGCTATTTACGACATTTTCCCATCACCAAACTAAAAATTGATCAATCTTTCATCAAAGAACTTAAGGAAAAAAATTCAGAAGAAAACTATTTGCCTGGAATTATTATTGAATTGGGTCATCTCTTAAATTTACGTGTCATCGCTGAAGGTGTAGAAACGAAAGCGCAAGCAAATTATCTTAAAGAAAGACATTGTGACGAGGTACAGGGACATTTATATGGAAAAGCCATGCCGTTGCAAGCATTTATTACTCAATATACACGCGGATAATGAATAATATCGTGAAACCGAGCAATTTGAGACCCAAGATTGCGATAGCCGTGGGGTTTATCTGCATGAAATCGTAATCCTTCTCCTGTGTTTAAAGGTTTCCACTGCCCATTCACTAAAACTTCCATAGCGCTTTCGATAACAATGACATGTTCTATCACACCTTTTTGATGGGGAGGTGATAAATGTTCACAACCAGGTAATAATTCGTTCATGAACACTTCAAAATTTAATTCATGATCAAAGGGGAAAAGCGGCATAACACGAATTTTCTCGTCCAAGGGGTGAATTTGTTGCGCATGACCCGCACGATAAACAGGTTCTTCAAAATTATGATCGATATCTTCAATAAAAGACGAAAAAGAAGTATTAAACCCACTGGCAATTTTCCATAAGGTCGAGATAGTGGGGCTAGATTCTCCTCGTTCAATTTGCCCAAGCATGGCTTTACTCACACCAGTCTCTTGGGCTGCTTTATCCAGACTCCAGCTTCTTTCGGCTCGTAGCTTTTTTAACGTTGAAGATATTTGCTTGTATATACGCTTCATTTTACCTTAAAAAATTTCTTAAAAAGGCTTGTGCGTTAAAACGCACAGTGTTACCATAGCCTATTATGCGTTATAACGCACATCTTGTAAAGGCTCTATTGAGATGAGTCCCTGGTATTTATAGGAGGTTCTATGTCCGAAGTGCAATTTTCAAAAAAATTAGTCGCGGTGCTAAATAAAAGTATTGAAACGGGTAAAGTCATGAATGCGCTGGCGCATATGTGCATTGGCCTCGGTTCTGCCATCGGTTCCCTTAAGTTACGTTTAACGGATTACAAAGACGCAGATGGGGGAATGCACCCTTTCATTTCTGAGATCCCTTTCATTATTTTATCTGCTAATTCAAATAAAATTAGAAAACTACGACATGAAGCCCAAGGTAACAATATTCTCTTTAATGATTTTACCGACACAATGACGGTGGGAACATATAAAGAACAAATAGCAAGAACGCTTCTCGTAAAAAATGAAAATCTTGTTTATTACGGAATTGTATTGTTTGGCGATTGGGATAAAGTGTCTGAATTGACCCGAAAATTTTCGTTGTGGCAATCATAAAGGATGGAGAATGCATGATGAGTCCTGAAAACATCTTAAACAAACACACATTAGGAGAAGGCGTTTTCAAATTGGCACCTAAAAAAATTTTTTGGGAAGATCCTTATTTAACAAAGCTTGATGCTACCATACTACAAGTGAATGGAAATCAAGTTATTGTAGATCAGACAATCTTTTATGCTTTTTCCGGTGGTCAAGAAAGTGACCATGGGAACTTTTCTGACAAAAGGGTTTTGGAGGCGCGTAAAGAAGGCAGACAAATTTTTTATACATTGGAGGAAAATCACGGACTAAAACCAGGAGATGTTATTACAATGTCAATTGATTGGGATCGACGATATCGTCTCATGCGCCTTCACTTTGCAGCAGAAGTTGTGCTTGAGATTATCTATAAAAATTATCCTCCCGTTGCAAAAGTCGGCGCACATATCGCGCAAGATAAGGCACGCATTGATTTCATTTGGGATCAAAATGTTTCTTCTATTATCCCTATATTACAAAATGAAGCTCAAAAAATCATCGACTCTAATCAAGAAATTATCAGCGCGTTTAGTGATATTGAAAATGAGAGACGTTATTGGAAAATCAATGAATTTTCGAAAGTGCCCTGTGGTGGAACTCACATTAAAAGAACAGGTGAAATCGGAAAATTGCAATTGAAACGTGTCAATCCGGGCAAGGGTCGGGAGAGAATTGAGATTTATGTCGATTGATGTGCAAAGAGCGTTTCATTTCTTAGATGTTCTGTCATTGCGAGCTTAGCGAAGCAATCCATGTTTTTTGCTGACTTTCTAGATTGCTTCGCTACGCTCGCAATGACGCTCTTAACTACCTACAGTTTCATCATGCACATATTGCCAAAATGCAGGGGAACTCGAAACATTTGATGACAACATTGCAGGAACAGTATAAGGATGGTTTTCGAGGATCCAGGCTTTGAGAATGGGGCTTTTTTCAATGGATGTTTTAAAAATAATGACATACTCTTCTGCACGTTCCATTTTTCCCTGCCATTGATATACCGATATAGCCCCAGGCAGAATGTTTACGCAAGCTGCATGCTGTAATTTAATAGCTTGTTCAGCCAATTTTATCGCCTCTTCTTTGGCAGCAATGGTTGTGTAGACAATGGTGATTTGATCGTTCTCTTGCATGGTCATAGTGTAACATAATGCATGACATGATACATGTCATAGCTATAGGTCAAGTTGCTCATATAGGCTTCTGCTACCGCCAATTGGCCAATATATGGCCACTTGATATCTCATAAAATTTATCCCTAGGGGAATCTTAATTTATGATATATTTATCCCTAGGGGAATCTTAATTTATGGTATAATTATCCCTAGGGGAATATTAAGTTGAGATTCTAAATCCATGAAACGCGACCTTTTAAAACAGCTCATGCACTGGAAAACTCACCCGCTTCGCGTGCCGCTTATTTTACGTGGCGCAAGACAGGTGGGTAAATCTTACCTTGTGCGAGAATTTGGAAAAACCTTTGATGATTACTTAGAAATCAATTTCGAAAAAGAAAAAAAGACACATATTTTCTTTGAAGGCGATCTCAATATCCCAAAAATTTTAGAAGATCTTGCCTTACACAAAGGACAAAAAATCACCATCGGCAAAACGTTGTTATTTTTTGATGAAATCCAAGAATGTCAAAATGCGCTACGATCTCTACGTTACTTTAAAGAAGAATGTCCCGATCTCCATGTGATTGCAGCTGGGTCCTTGATTGATTTTGCACTGCAAGACTTAGGGATGCCGGTTGGGCGTGTGCAATTTCAATACTTGCATCCCATGTCTTTTGGAGAATTTCTAATTGCTCTGGGTAGAGAAGATCTACGAATAGCTTTATTTGAACAAAAGGTGCATGATGCGATACACAGCATGTTACTTGATTATTTAAAAACCTATCTATGGTTAGGAGGCATGCCTGAGGTGATTGATTCTTGGCTACGATTTAAAGATCCTAATTTAAGTCAAGAAGTTCAAGACCGTATTATTTTATCTTATAAAGACGATTTCCCGAAATATGCAAAAACACACCAAGTGGAATATCTCGATACTTTATTTGCTGCCCTGCCAAATCAAATAGGACAAAAATTTAAATATAGTGCCATTGATACTATGATCAAGCAATATGCCTTAAAAAATGCGCTTTCATTATTAATTAAAGCGGGTATTGCTAAGCCTGCTTATCATTCTTCTGGACAAACTTATCCTTTAGGCACAGAAAAAGATGAAAGAAAATTCAAAATATTTTTCTTGGACATTGGTTTAGCACAAAGAATTCTCGGATTAAATTTAAAAGAATGGGTGGTATCTCCTTTAAACATGAAACTTTTAGGTCCAATGGCAGAACAATTTGTTGCGCAAGAATACATTGCCTATACTTCGATTACAGCGCCTCCTGCACTTTATTATTGGCATCGAGAAGCTAAAAACAGCAATGCTGAAGTGGACTTCTTATGTACCAAAAGTAATGCAATCATACCTGTTGAAGTGAAATCAGGCATTAAAGGCGGAATGAAGAGTCTTAAAGTCTTTTTGGACACTCACCCCAAATCTCCTTATGGACTCAAAATATCAGAAGGAAATTTTGCAACCCAGACGCGTATGATAGAAATACCATTCTACAGCATAGAAGCATGGCTTAAAACAAATGATGAAAATAATGCCAAACTCCATGATGACAACAAGTAATATTTTAGGATGAAGCGGAATTTTGGCCTTGAGTTGCGGATATTCTGGCAATACGTGCACCTAAACCTTTTAATTTTTCTTCGATGCGTTCATAACCCCTATCAA
>CAZCHZ010000073.1:0-6853 GCA_964498615.1 uncultured Legionellaceae bacterium
CCACTTTTCTCTTTCGTTTCCAGCTCTGCCAGCCGTTTTTCGCGTCGTTCTGCCAAAGACCAAGTGACAACAGAAACCGATGTTTTATTAGTAGATACCTTGGGTGAATTACCCTTATTTTATCGTGCTGCAGATATTGCTTTTGTTGGCGGCAGTCTTGCCCCCATTGGTGGACATAATACCCTAGAGCCAGCACTTGTTTCTGTCCCGATACTTGTGGGACCCTATGTGCATAATTTTACAGATATCACAAAAGCCTTATCCACGGCAGGTGCATTGAAACAAGTGAAAAACATTGATGCATTATGTGAGGCCTTGCTTTATTGGTTGCGTGAACCGCTACAAAGGCAAGACGCAGGACAAAAGGGTTTGCAAGTGGTGCTTGATAATAGAGGCGCTGTAGAAAAAACGGTAAAATTAATTGAAGATCTTAATGTTCTAACCAGGAATTAATGTGGTATACGTCCACGGGGCATAACATGCCTGCTGATTGTTTTAATTTATAACTATTGAGAATATATTCATATTTCGCAATTGACAAATCTAATTCCGCTTTGATTAAATCACTTTGGGCGTTTAAGAAATCCACAATAGTGCGAGACCCCACGCGGAAAGCAGCCCCTGTCGATTTCACTGCACTCTCATTTGATAAAACAGCTGCTTCAAATGCAGCGACTTGATTAATTTGTGCCATCACGCCCCAATAATATTGTCGCGTTTCACTGGTAGTGGTTCGAAACTGTGTTTCATAATCCTTATCAAATTGTTGGTAAAGATGCATGGCTTGTCGGGTTTTGGAACTAATCGAACCCCCGCTAAAAATAGGAATGTTCACTTGTAAGCTTGCCGATGAGGTGATTGCCCGTTCAAAAACAAGAGAATCTGGTACGGGTGAATTACGCACAACCTGTCCTAATGCATCAATAGTAGGTAAATGATTGTATTTATTGTATTTCATGTCATCCCATGCAGCCAGCGCTTTATATTTTGCTGCTTGTAGCACAAAATTTTGTTCTAAAGCCGTATCAACCCAACATTCCATATCCGCAGGGTCGGGCGGAGGTAATTTAAAATCTTTACGTAAGCGGGCGACATTATCTACACAATGCCCGACAATTTCGCTTAATTTTTCCTTTTGGTTTAAAACATCTACTTGGGCTGCAATTTCGGTAGCAAGAGCACTGTCATATCTCGCCCTTGAAATATTGACATCAGTGACTGCAATTAATCCTACTTTAAATCGTTTTTCTGATTGATCGAGTGACTTAGCAAAAGCTTCTCTTTGTGCGATAGAAAAATGTAAAGTATCTTCTGCTTTTAAGACAGCAAAATATTGTGTAGCCAATCGCATGATAAGGTCTTGTTCAGCGGCACAATAAGTAGCGTTGGCTTGTTTGACTTGATTTGTGGCTTCTTGATATTTTGCCCAAAGTTCGAAATGCAAAATGGGCTGTGTAAGATTGATGGTGTAGGTCTCGTTTTTATAAGCATTCACAAGAAAAAAAGTGGAATTATTAATACCAAAATTGGCAGATCCCGTGACCAGGGGTAAAAGTTGTGCGCGTGCTTGAGGTAGGACCTCTATTGCAGCCAGTTGCTGTTGTTTGGCGGCTTGTAATATAGGATCAGCACAGAGCGCATCTTTATAGAAATTTAATAAATCTTCGGCAATTGCTGCACAACTCATCACACAGCAGCATAGGGCTACCATAAACGGGTAGGTATATCCTATTCTGGGGATCGTTTTTGGTGTCATCCCTGTCTTAGTTTTAGGCATTAACATAACTTGATTATAGTCAAGAACACTCTGGCTAGCAGTGGAATGTTGTATCATGTCTTTATATATTGAAGTATGGTCAGGGGACTATGTCATGCCTACACACTGGACACCAGAATTTAACCGTCAAGATGTTGACATCATAGAGGACTTGCAGGTTTTCTCCGGATATTGTCCGATTAAACGCTATCGACTACGATTTAAATTATTTGCAGGCGGCTTAAGTAATGTTTTTTCTCGTGAAGTACTCTATCGGCCGCCAGCTGCGGCCGTGCTTCTCTATGATAAAAGCATGGATAGTGTGCTTTTAATAGAACAATTTCGCGTAGGTGCCTTGGGCGAAAAAAGTCCTTGGGTATTAGAAATTGTGGCAGGCGTTATTGATGAAAATGATAATGCAGAAGAAACAGCCTATCGTGAATCGCTTGAAGAAGCAGGCTGTGAGATCCTTACTTTAATTCCGATCCATACTTGCATTGTCAGCCCAGGCGTTTCAAGTGAAATATCCCATATCTATTGTGGTTTGACTAAACTTTCCAACAAACATACATATCATGGTCTTTTAGAAGAAGGAGAAGATATCAAAACGCATATTATTTCGACAAATGATGCCTTGGCATGGTTAAAACAAGGAAAGATTAAAACGGCACCTGCCATCATTGCTTTACAATGGTTGGCGCTTAATCGCGAGCATTTGCCTCTGCCTCAATAAAGCTAAAAAGTAATGATGCAATATCAATTTGGGTTGCTTGTTCCAAGACTTCAATATTGGGGGAACAATCAATGTCTAACAGGAGCGGACCGCGTGCGGCACGTATTAAATCCACGCTGGCAAAATTCAATTTCATGGCATTGCTTGCTTGGATTGCTATTTTTTTCTCAGCAGCGCTTAAGGTAACGGGTTCCACATCAAAGGGATCGGATTTGTGATGAAAAGATTTTTCCTTTGGGCGGCGTATAACGGCGGCGATTACCTCCTTGCCTATCACCACACAGCGAATATCTTCGCCCTTGGATTCTTCAATATATTCCTGTACCAAAATGTTTGTTTTGAGTTGTTTAAAAGCATTAATCACGCTTACTGCGGCCAAATGCGTTTCAGCAAACACCGTGCCTTTATAGAGTGTGCCTTCTAGCAGTCTGACAACGAGCGGTGCACCTCCCACCACATCGATTAATTTTTCAGATTCCTGAGGAGAATCGGCAATCCCTGTAATAGGCATAGGAATTTTCTTACGTGCGAGATGTTGTAATGCGCGTAATTTGTCGCGAGACCAAATGATGCCTAAAGAAGGATTTAAACTATAAATGCCCATGCGTTCAAATTGTCTTAATACCGCAGTCCCATAAAAAGTGTGCATAGGGTTAATACGGGGAATAATCGCGTCTAAAGGTTCGATTGTTTCATTACTACGGTAATATACGATGGGGGCACCAGAAGAAATATTCATGTAGCAATTAGAAATATGAATAAATTGCATTTGATGACCGCGCTTGGCACCTGCTGTCATCAATCGTTTTTGACTATAGGGTTTTGCATTATGGCTAAGAAGTGCAATCCTCATAATGTATACATTGCCTTATGTGTTTTATATAAAGCGCGGGCTTCTCTTCTTTTCAGTTTTCCTTGACATAATTTTTTGCCAGGATTGATGAGTGTCATGCCTTTTAATGCATCTCTACCTAAGAGCATGCGAAATGTCATTGAATCACGATTGGTTAAGCTGATTTCAATTTCCCAAGAACAGTCTCCTAACACAATCGGCGTGCGAATCACATATCGCAATTCCTTGTGTCCAGCAGAATTCATGATGGTTCTTTCATCAACCACGGGCGCTGAGCACTTACGTGTTAAGCGCAGATCATTTTGTAGGGGATGTACGATGAAATGTACATATCTTACCCCCTGCTTGTGATAGAGATGTATATCCCAAGCATGCAGTGCCGACGTTTTGGCACCGGTATCAATTTTGGTTTTAATGGCGGGTAAGTGTAATTTTGGTAGAGCACACCATTCCTGCCAGCCAATCTGGATTTTTGGGGGTTTTCTATGCTTGCCAAGGGCAGGTGATTTCATTGCTGTCTCTTAAATCTAGTGATTCGACTTTCTATGAACTTTAGCTCAATTTTCATAGTAAGTGATCTTTGTTTACCATACAATTCCAATAAAACCTATCTAAATACTGGTTATTCGACCATAGGCCAAGTGACGCGATCAGAATTTTTTTATTTTTTCAGTGTTTTGTTGTATTTGGTTGTTTACCTTCTTTCAAAATTTCTGTAATATGCGCTTACATAGTTTGAAACTATACATCTAAAAAGTTTGGAGGAAATATGATGAAAATTAAGTTAGTTGCTGTTTCTTTGTCAGCTGCCATGCTTGCTAGTAGCCTAGCATTTGCAGATATAGATCCAAAATTCTATGTCGGGGCTGAATTACAAGCCAACAAGTACAAGGGTGCCAAAGCAGTTACCACCGCGAATAATACGCGTATTAATCGTACAGACGGTAAGCCAGTGTTTGGTAATTCTGGAAGTGGCGCAACTGCATATGTGGGTTCTCGTTTTAATGATTACCTAGGTGTTGAATTGGGTGCCACCAAGTTATCCAGCATCAAGTTTACCGCTTCTAATCCTTTGCAGACTTTCTCTTCTACAAAGGCAAAGAGCAAAAACTTCTACGTTGATATGATGGGATACTTGCCAGTATCAGAAGATGTTGATCTTATTGGTTCCCTAGGTGCGGGTCGTCTTTCAAGCAAACTTTCTGGCAACCTTCAGGCGCGTAATGTAGCCGGTGGTCCAGTCATGAAGGAAAATTTTTCCGTAAAATCTTCTAAGACGGGTATGCGTGTGGGTGCCGGTGCGCAATATAAGTTTACTGATAACTTGAGTGCACGTTTGATGCTTCGTCATCAAAAAGGCAATAAGCTCGTGAAAAGCGTTAATTCCGCTGGTCTAGGCTTAACCTATCAATTTTAATTAATTTACTTTTTTAGTTGTATAGTGCGAGGGCCCCGAAAGGGGCCTTTGTTTTTCGTGGCCTTTTTATTTTGCTATTTACACTTTTTTTAATTTCTTGTAATATCCCCTTTACGAAGTTCAAAAACGATACATCATAAAGGTTGGAGGGAATACGATGAAAACTAAGTTAGCTGCCCTTGCGTTGTTGCCTTGCTTGTTTGCAAGCAGCATAGTATTAGCGGATATATGTCCAAGGTTTTATCTTGGTGCTGAAATTCTAGGAACCAAAAGTAAGGTTGCGAATCAATATGCAGACATCAGGGGTTTAGATGACAAACCTTTTTTCAAGAAGAAAGATGGTGGTTTAGCACCTATTGTGGGTGTAAATTTCAATGAATGTTTTGGTCTTGAATTAGGCGCGGTTTTTCTTTCTGAACAGGAACAATCTGCAACTTTTACCTATAATGGACGCAGGTTTGTAGATTTTAAAGTAAAAACAAAAACCCGCAATACTTATCTTGATGCTTTAGGCTATTTACCTGTTTGTGAAGACATTGATTTGATTGGCGCGCTTGGTGCAGGTCGTTTAACAACGACTGTCAAGGCCAGCGAAGCAGTCTCTAACGTTGCGGGAAGCTATCGAACCACTAAGACGGGTATACGTGCTGGTATTGGTGGTCGTTACAAGTTTACCGATTGTTTCAATGCGCGTTTGATGTTTCGTTATCAAAAAGGTAACAAAATA
The DNA here is from genome assembly GCA_964498615.1 of uncultured Legionellaceae bacterium. Lineage (GTDB taxonomy): Bacteria > Pseudomonadota > Gammaproteobacteria > UBA6186 > Azoamicaceae > CAWARU01. Next base: position 5,487 of record CAZCHZ010000073.1, read on the forward strand.
TTCAAAACCATGAACTCAGTTGGTTTGGGTTTATTTTACGAGTTTTAATTAAATCCTTGATGTATAATACAAGGGCTCCGAAAGGGGCCTTTGTTTTTTTAAGAATGTTTCCTTAATCAATTTCGTGAAAAAGGAGGGCAACATGTCAACAAATCCTGAGGAGGTCACCCAAAAAACAAAACAACCTTCAGATAAGAAACCACAAGCGGAAACATTATTTCCTCTTGAAAAATTAAAAAAGCTAACCCCAGATGAAATTCAAGCATTGCAATTTAAAGCCAAAGATGGAGATTTGTATGCACAAATCAATCTTTTTAATTGTCTCTCCTCGGGGATTTTTTCAGCTCCAGGTGCTGAAATGCGTGGGTACACACAAATGTTTGAATATTATCAAACAAAATCCAAAGCGGGCGATATGAATGCCTTAAATTTTCTCGGAAGATTTTATGCTGACGGCATTGGCGTTCCGGCCTGTGATGTATCGGCATTTACTTGCTTTGCAGAAGCTGCAAATCAAAATCATGCAGAAGCTCAAAAAAATCTTGGAATGTGTTACGAATTGGGAACAGGCACTACAATAGACCCAGCAAAAGCATTTAAGACTTATCAACTATCTGCAGGGAATGGACGGATAAGCGCTTATTTTAATCTTGCACGTTGTTATGAATATGGTATTGGCATAGCTGTTAACTTAAAATTAGCAATTAACAATTACGAAACAGCGATAGAAAGAGGCTATGTTGGAACAGGGGTTACAAACGCTAAGGCTTGTTTGGATAGATTAATTTCTAATGAGCGGTTTAAGAAATTGCAAGAAGAATGTCGTTACATTGCGGGTCGAGAGGCTGCCTTAACTGCAGAACTAGCGCGAGTCAAAGCCGAACTAGCAAAATATAAACACGCTAGACAGCCTGCTGTAGCCAAGGCCGTGAACGGGCACAAGCCTTTAAAATTTAGCCAACAATTTCCTGGCAATGCTTTCAAGTCTCAGAAGACAAATGTAGAGCACGTTATTCCTAAAGTCCCTCTGTTTGAAAAGATGCCAAAACAACAAGAGACTGCTGCAATTAATCCGCTCATGACGCTTGCGGCAGTTACGCAAAATGCTGCTTCCACATCAGAAGGCCAGCAAGTGAAACAACAAGGAACAAAACGAAAAAAACTTTAGAATTATATCTTTGGCTTGGTCTTCAGAAAAACCGAAAATTGACAATCAAAAATTATTTATGTTACCTTTTTACCGAAATTCATTAACTTTTTGGGGAGTCTAAAGATGGACAGGGGTTATGTAGGTGATATTGCAGGACAAGCCGACAAGGAATCTAGAAATTGGCAAGTAACTCAACCTGATGAGAAGGCAGCAAAGT
>CAZCHZ010000074.1:0-6847 GCA_964498615.1 uncultured Legionellaceae bacterium
TATTTGCAGGCAATCGTTATGCGGGATTGTCCGAATTAGCATTATATTATATTGGCGGCATTTTACATCATGCCCGCGCTTTAAATGCTATTACAAATGCGTCTACTAATAGCTATAAAAGATTAGTGCCAGGATTTGAAGCGCCCATTTTACTATGTTACTCTTCGCGAAATCGATCGGCTGCCATTCGTATCCCCATTGTTTTTAACCCGAAATCGACACGCATTGAAGTACGCTTTCCTGATGGCGCCACCAATCCCTATCTTGCCTTTTCAGCTATGTTGATGGCAGGATTAGATGGCATAGAAAATAAAATTCACCCCAAAGATCCCTTAGATAAAAATGTTTACGATTTAAGTCCTGAAGAATCTAAGCACATCCCCACCGCCTGCAGCAGCCTGGACCAAGCCCTTGTTGCTTTAGATAACGATCGCGCCTTTTTGAAAAAAGGAGATGTGTTCTCAGACGATCTTATCGACAATTATATTAAATTAAAAGAAGATGAAATTAAACGTCTAGCAATGACACCACACCCTGTCGAATTTGATATGTATTATAGCCTTTAATAGGTTAACCCATCTTCCTAAAAAAGTCAGTTGAATATATAAATCAAAATGTAGATAACCTTCAACCATACTGGATCAAAAAACTTAAAAGGTGTACAGTCGCCTTTTTGTAATATATGCAATAAGCAGCGAGGCTCAATGTGTGTACAAATGTACAAACAGTGTTTATAATCCAAGACAAACCAGTTGAAAGGGGGGTACTTGGTATGCGTAGAAAAGCGGCCGAAGCAAGAATTGATATGCGGATTTCGTCTCAGCGCAAATATTTTTTAGAATTAGCTGCTTTTGTCGGCGGGTATGATAGTTTATCTAATTTCATGACTATAGCCTCGGAACAATTAGCTAAAAGTGTATTCGATAAGACAGGCGATGAATCCAGAACACTTTCTGCTAAAGATCAAAATTTATTATTAAATTTTTTGCAAAATGCGCCAGAGCCCAATGCTGAGTTAAAAGCTGCATACAAAAAGATTGCGTCATTATATCAATTAGATGAAAGTGGTCAAGCTACTTATGAATTAGGTCCTGATTTTATCAAGCACATTGATTAGACTGTGGTAGAATCGAATGAGAATCACCTTCGAAATCCCAGATAAACACTTACATGATAGAGACGATTTCGACTGTGGTTCTGAGGAATTGAATATTTTTTTAAAAAGTCAAGCTAATCAACGTCAAAAAAGACATAATGCAGTTACGCATGTTGCTGTAAATGCAGCTGAATCTAAAGTTCCAAAGACTATTTATGGATATTATACACTGAGCAACTTTTCTGTTGAATGTAATATTTTACCTCCCATAGATGCTAAAAAGTTGCCACTTAAGGAAAAAATACCTTGTTTAAAATTAGGCAGATTAGCAAGAAATAAATTGTATTCTCATCCTGGTTTTGGAGAAATAATTCTAATGGAGGTTTTCAGGAAAGCTGTGGCTTTATCGACGCAAGTAGGTATTTACCTGATTGATGTTGACATTTTAAATATAAAAGTAAGTAAATTTTATAAGAAATTTGGATTTCAATCATTTATCGACGATAATAAACATATGTTTATTACTATTGAAACTCTTAAGAAAATTTTTAAATCAGAAGAAAAAATTGTTATGAGTGCGCTTTCAATGGATTTAACCTAAATCTCGAGGTTTCTGATAGATAGAAAAATTTTTACAATGAAACACCCAATTGAAGAAATAAACTCAAACATGGACACAACCCCTATATTTTAGGCTTGTCCTTTGGTGCAGGTTGTTCAGAAGAAGGTACAGAAGTTTCTTTTTTCCCTTGCTGTTGTTCAAGACCATAAGCTAAGGTTTTGTCTGACACGACCTTAGAGTCTGCGTCCTTTTTTGCGGACTCTTTATCGATTGTTTTTAGTTTATCCGCCAATTCCCTTTCTTTAGCAGCATTAAAAGCCGACCTTGATAAATCTGCGGATCCTAACCCAAAAGTATCTGCATATCCAAAGGGATTATAGGGTTCCGTACCCTGCGTAAAGGCCTGTATTTCCGCATTTTCAGCTGATAAATACTCGCCATGGGCTCCCATGGAATTTCTTATTTCAAAATATTCAGAAATACGTTTGTTGGCTGCTATTGTATGTTCGCGTGGGATCACGCCAATTTTCTTAAAACCTACTTCGACCTCACGTATAAATTGTAGCACCCGCTCTTTATCTGCTGGATCTTGTCTTTGCAAGTAAACGGTTAACTCTCTTCCTTCCATGCTCTGCATATTGCGAAAAGGCATTAATATTTTTAGTTGAAAAATATTATTTTTTTTGGCAACTTGCAAGAACAGATCATAAGCAGCATCAATTGTTTCTTGTGAATTTTTTTCCATATTGATACTGACATGTAACTTCCAACGACCTTGCGACCTTTCTTCTTCTGATGTTTGCCTGTAGCCTTCCACATCATTTCTGACAATCTCAACACAAGTGCCACGGGCACTTTCACTTTCTACAAAATCACTTTTTACATAGTTACTACATATAGTAAATTCATCGTCAGCTTCTGAAATTTCATTGTAAGCTCTTTTCAGCTCATTCAGACATGCGATTGTTTTTGATCCATCAAACTCTATATCACGAAAATCATTAACGTTTTTATCTATAATATCTTGTAAAGATCGACATCTGCGTGCACATTCTATAATCAAATTCAGATCTTGCGCCGAAAAAAGAGATTGCTTATCAAGAATGCTGCCTAATGCTGACAAGCTCTCCACATACTTTTCAAACAATTGATCTTTTTCACTATCTGTCAATAAATCAAAAAACGCCTTTTGTTGAATGATCTGCAACCTTTGAGGTCTGCGTTGTTCATAGAATCCAGCGCGGCTTAAGAATTTTTCTACTTCTGGGTTTTGTTCTGCAATAGCAAATATCTTAGCTAAAAAATGGGGTGATAAAATATACCCTTCTATTTCACTGTCTTGTATCAATGTTTTTAAGGTCTTCGCATTCAAAGCTTGTAAAGATTCAGAACGATGTTTTTTTTCTGAACCCCCGTTTTCGGGCTCTTCCGTACTCATTGACCTCATCTCCAAACATTATATGTTGAGCTACACGCATTTCTGTAAAAAAATGCCAAATCTTATACTTAAAACTAGTTCAAGAATGACATTCGTGTATTATAATGCTAAGCAATATAGCAATTTCGACATGACATAGTTAGGGGAAACGACCTTACACCAAAAGGGGAAGGTATGAAATTTGAATTTCAGTGCACCATAGATAGAGTCAACAATCGTATTGTGTTAAAAGGGGCAAGCGATCAAATGCGAGCCATTATTCATATTAAAAACAGTATTAATGCCCAACACGCACTTGCTCCAAAATTTCGCTTGCCAGCACTTTTAAAAGAAATAAAAGATAATCCGAAAATAATCACTATAAATAACGATGTTTCTTTAGTAATTCAAGGAGCAAGTCGAAAGGGACTATGGAGTATTTTAGAAATATTTATCTCTGATTATAGCATTCCGCGTGATAAAACGCAATTACCCAATTCAACAATGACATTTGTAATTAAGGCCATATTAGATCCCGACAAAGCACATTCGGAAGACCAGACTATTAATCAACGCGTGGTAAAGAATAATACTTGAGTTTGTAATAAATTTAATTTGCCACAGCGCGGTTACGACCTTGGTTTTTGGCAAGATAGAGCGCTTCGTCCACCCTATTTAAGGTTTCGGAAATGGTTTCTGGCCATTCGTAGACCGTCATACCAATGGATATTGTCAACCTCAATCCAGGAATAATATCATCAAAACTAGCCCTTTCAACAGTGCGACGAATACGTTCGGCAACCGTCTTGCCTTGTTTCTCGTTGGTAAAAGGAGCAATAATTAAAAATTCTTCGCCCCCAATACGACCAAAATAATCCGTTTTTCTTAAACCTGATTCAATTTCTTTGCATACCGCTTTTAATATAGTATCCCCTAAAGCATGACCATAGCGATCATTGACATCTTTAAAATAATCAATATCCATCATAAATACTGTGAAAACATAATTTGATCCTTGACGTTCCACTAACAAACGCTGCGTTTCTAAAACACTTAACATATATTTCCTGTTTTTAACACCCGTTAAATCATCGACCACAGAAGCGGCTTCTGCGCGCTCCAAGTCATCCCGTAATAATGCCACTTTTATATGTAAATAATTTCTTAAACCTCGAAACTCATGTGCCACAATGAGGAAACCCAATAATATCATTGAATGAATCCCAAAAATTAACAGTTCTTTTGATAACATAAAATTTGATGGCGGATAGAACATAAAAGCACGTATTACTATCATATATAATATCAAGGTATATATCACAACCAAATTCAGTTCGAATTTTGTTAAATAAACACCTGCAAATACAATAAGTAATAAATTTAACATCATCAATTCCGAACGCAATGCATCAGCAAAAAATATAGTGGTGGTGATACAAGCAATACCCCAGAGCATTTGCATCAAGGTTAAGCTAGGATCTGGAAATCTCTTGTTGATTCCTGTTATAATGAGCATAGGGAATATCAAATTGACTACCCAAAAAAAACCAAATAATAAATAAAACCCTGCGAGCGTTGTGCGAAACCATCCATGATAAAACAATATTCCGCAAACAGTGCTGTGAATAAGCGCCCCTACCAATCCAAGACCTGTTCTTCGCAATCGCAATATTTGTTGTTTATCATCCATGATCACAGCATTATCTCCTCGGCAACTTTCATAAAAATATCTTTGTTTTCAGCTTTCATATGGGCATCTTCTTTACTAATGATATTCGTTTTTAAGAGTTCTTCTAAATGTTGATCCAGGGTTTGCATACCAAAGGCACGTCCTGTTTGTATCAGAGAAAAAATTTGCGCTACTTTTCCTTCTCGCATCAAGTGACGTATTGCCGGTGTACACATCATGATGGCATATGCTGCTATCCTTCCCCCCCCTCTTTTTTTAATGAGGGTTTGTGAAATGACAGCACGTAAAGATTCGGATAGCATCAATCGCGCCAGGGCTTTTTCTTCTCCGGGAAACACATCAATAATGCGATCGATGGTTTTTGCAGCAGAACTGGTATGCAAGGTTGCCAAGACCAGATGTCCTGTTTCTGCTGCAGTTAAGGCTAAACGTATGGTTTCTAAATCGCGCAGTTCACCAACCAAAATAACATCTGGATCTTGACGCAATGATGAGCGCAGGGCGTTTGCAAAACTCTTGGTATCCCTGAATATCTCGCGTTGATCTATTAAACATTTTTTGCTCTTATGCAAAAATTCGATTGGGTCTTCAATCGTAATAATATGATGAGGTCTTGTTGAATTAATATAATCGATGATGGCAGCAAGTGTTGTGGTTTTACCTGAACCTGTGGGCCCTGTCACCAAAACTAATCCGCGCCTGAATTGCGCAATTTCTTTTAATATGGCAGGAGCTTGAATGTCTTCGAAACTGAGCACAGTACTGGGGATAGGGCGAAACGCAGCAGATGCACCGCGTTGCTGATGAAATGCATTCACACGAAATCGTCCAAGTGCGTTTATAGAGAATGCAAAATCAATCTCCCAGGCTTCAAGATAGGCTTGCTTTTGCTCTTCGGTCATGAGGCTTTGGATGCATGATACGATTTCCCTATCGTTTAATGCTGGAAACCTTGTCATTCGAAGATCGCCATCTACTCGTATGGCCGGAGGCATGCCAGAAGACAGGTGTAGGTCGGACCCCCCAGATTGAATGGTAAGGCTTAATAGTTCTTGAATATCCACTTACTTACCCTTTAATATGTTACACTGCTCTCAAAATAGTATAGACTCCTGCTGAGTACCTTAATGGAAAAAAGCCCAAGCTTTATAACAGCTTTTACAAATACCTGTAGCGTCTTTTTCCCGTTTGTTAAAAAAACGCGGAAGGCTAAATTATGCTGCTTTTTTGCTTTCAGTCTCGTTTTGGTCGATGTAGTCATCAGTACTGCTATTCCTCAGTTATCAAAACATATTGTAGATACACTATCTTTACCCCTTTTGTCTAGTCTCACCCTGGCTATTGCCTCTTTAGGTTTTTTGTGGACGCTTGAAAAAATGCTGGGGTTTGTGCAAACCATTATTTTCTTTCCTGTTTTGAACATGACGGTACGTGATTTAACTTTTGATGTTGTGCAACATATTCATCAATTAACCCTAACACAGTATCAACGCTTATCTATACCAGAGATCATCAGCAGTCTTAAACGTATCCATATGAGCGCGCAATTTTTTATGAAGACCTTGCTGATAACGATTATCCCTACCAGTATTAAAGTGATTATTGCATGCAATATTATGATTAAATTTGGTGGTTTTGGATGGATATTGCTGCCCACATTTTTATTAATCTTGATTGTACTTTATCAAGGCACACAATGGTATACACGTACTCGCACTCAGGCTTGGCAAGTAACAGATGATGTCACCATGCGTGTTCATGATAGCATTGCTAACACCAAACTTGTACGACAATTTTTTGATTTTGAAAAAACAGCACTTAACAGCATCTTAACTGCAGAAGCGCAGTGTTGGTATGCAACTACTGTGCGACAACAAATTATTCCTATCGTTATCGTCAGCATCATGGGTTTTAGTTTTTTTTGGATATTATTTCATGCAGTGAATGCAGTACTGATAGGCACCCTTTCGGTGGGAGATTTTGTGTTATTAAAAGGTCAGTTAATTGCTGTTTTTCTTCCTCTAAAAACCTTGACACTTGAATTTAGACAATTGAATGAAGCAATGGATGATATTGAAAAAA
>CAZCHZ010000075.1:0-6772 GCA_964498615.1 uncultured Legionellaceae bacterium
TTTCGGGGGCCATGACGCAAGGTTTGATGTTGGCTGCCTTGGCCTTGGTTTTCTATTTTTTAATTTTTCGTCCACAAAGCAAGCGCGCGAAAGAACATCGTACTTTAATGGAAGGTTTGCAAAAAGGGGATGAAGTGGTTACTGCCGGTGGCGTTTTAGGTAAAATTAGCCGTGTTGAAGATAATTTTTGTGCGGTAACGATTGCAACGGGCACAGAAATTTTGTTACAAAAACAAGCAATTTCTGGTTGCTTACCTAAAGGAACCCTCAAAAACTTATAATTAAGGAAAGACAGATTTGAATACTTTTCCGCGTTGGAAATATGTTCTCTTAATTGTTATTTTAATCTTTGGAACGCTCTATGCACTGCCAGTATTGTATGGCGAAGATCCGGCTGTGCAAATCACGGGACTTAAGTCGGAAGAGATTAATCACCAAACCCTAAATACTGTCAGGGATCTTTTAAAAAAACAGGGCATTTCTGCTAAATCGCTTGCAATTGAAGAAAATACACTCTTGGTGCGATTTTCTGATACAGAAGCGCAGTTAAAGGCCAAGGAACTCATCAAAGAGGGTTTGGGAGAGCATTATAGTGTGGCGCTCAATCTCGCGCCTGTGATGCCGCATTGGTTAGCAATGATAGGCGCAAGACCCATGAAGTTGGGTTTAGATTTACGGGGTGGGGTATATTTCTTAATGGAAGTTGATCTGGATCCTGTCATTCATCGTAGGATGGAAGGTTATTATGCGGAAATACCCGCCGATCTTCGTGAAGCAAAATTGCCCTATACGAGTATTTCAAAACCTGTAGATCATCATTTTATGCTGAGTTTTGCAAATTCTGCTGATAGAGAGCGGGCTAAAGATGCCTTAGAAAGGCTGGATAATGAACTTGTATTTGTAAATGATGATAAAATGGATACGATTTTGAAAGTAGCCTTGTCAGAAGCTGCTTTAAAACAAATTCAAACAGATACTTTAGAACAAACCATCAGTACCTTACGCAATAAAGTAAATGAATTGGGTGTTTCAGAGGCCGTTGTCCAAAGACATGGGTTGACGCATGTTGTCTTAGAATTACCAGGCATTCAAGATACTGCCTATGCAAGAGATATCTTAGGAAAAACAGCCACAGTCAAATTTATGCTGGTGGATAGCGAGCATGATATACAAAGCGTATTAGCCGGGCATTTTGTTCCAGGATCTAAAATTTATTTTGATGAAGAGAGTAGACCTTACTTATTGAAATCAGCCGTTGTACTGACAGGCGATGCCATTACAGGCGCAACCACAGGTCAAGATAACAATGGACATCCAGCAGTGTTGATTCGCATTACTGGGGATGTCTCTCAATTTACGAAGACAACCCGTGAAAATGTGGGTCGTTTATTGGCGACAGTGTATGTGGAAGTGAAAGACGGAAAAACAACAGAAACGGTGATTAATGCGGCCACCATCAACAGTACTTTGGGTAGCAGTTTTCAAATTGCTGGCTTAAAGATGCATGAAGCAAGAGATTTGGCTTTATCTTTGCGTTCTGGTGCGATGCCTGCAAATGTGAATATTGTCGAAGAACGTATCGTAGGTCCTAGTATGGGGCAGGATAATATTCGTATGGGTATGATTTCTGTTGGTGCAGGTCTTGCGCTCGTCTTAATATTCATGGTGATTTACTATAGTGTGTCAGGATTGGTGGCTGATTTGGCACTGTTGTTTAATTTAATATTATTGTTGGCCATTATGTCTTTGATTGGTGCAACCCTCACTTTACCGGGGATCGCAGGTATTGTGTTAACTCTAGGTATGGCAGTCGATGCCAATGTATTGATTTTCGAACGTATTAGAGAAGAATTGCGTTTGGGGGTCTCTCCTCAGGCCAGTATTTATCGTGGCTTTGAATATGCCTTTGGCACCATTGTCGATTCCAATTTAACCACTTTAATTGTGGGGTTGATTTTATTTTCGATTGGTTCGGGTCCTGTGAAAGGTTTTGCAGTCACCTTATGTATCGGTATTCTTACCTCGATGTTAACTGCAACAATGGGTAGTCGTGCATTGATGAACTTATTATATGGTGGACGTTCGAAAAGACGTTTACGTGTAGGGATCTAAAAGTGGAATTTTTTAAAAAAGACACGCATTTTGATTTTATGGGGATCCGTCGCATTACGGGTTTTGTAGCCATTTTACTCTTTATTATTTCTTTGGGATTGTTATTAACCAAGGGTTTAAATTTTGGCTTGGATTTTACGGGGGGCACTCAGATAGAGGCGCGTTTTGCAAAAGAGGTGGCGCCCGTTGTATTAAAACAGCAACTTGAAGGGGCGAATATACATGGTGTTCGTGTTCAACAATATGGTTCTACCAAGGATTTATTAATTCGCGTTGCAAACCCTGCACAAAAAAAGAATGCTGAAAATGATGCTGAGGCTGAAAAAAAAGCAGGCTTAAATTTAAAATCGGTGTTACAAAAGTTATATCCTGAAATCGAAATCCGTCGTGTTGAATTTGTAGGATCAGAGGTAGGTGAAAAATTAATTGAACAGGGCAGTATTGCTGTATTAGTCGCTATTTTGTTAACTATGCTTTATATTGCATTGCGTTTCGAGTATCGTTTAGCCTTAAGTGCTGCAGTGGGATTGTTGCATGATGCCGTCTTGATTTTGGGGGTTTTTGCTTGTTTTGGTTTTGAATTTGATTTGGCCACCTTGGCATCGGTGATGGCGGTCTTGGGATATTCTTTAAACGATACGATTGTTGTTTTTGACAGGATCAGAGAAAATTTTAGAAAAGTGCGAAAAGGAAGCAGTCTTGAGATTGTCAATCTTTCGGTGAATCAAACCTTATCCCGTACGATTATGACCTCATTTATGACGCTGCTCGTGGTATTGGCCCTGCTTCTTTTTGGTGGAGAAACGCTTTTTGGATTCTCCATGGCATTCTTTGTCGGGATTTTAGTGGGAACTTTTTCTTCCATTTATGTCTCAGGTGCGCTCGCCCTAAGCCTTGGCTTAAGTCGTACAGATATGCTCGTGAAGCCCAAGACGGTGGATGATAGACCTTAAATATAAATTAAACCTGAGGGCTGATAAATAAAACGCCCCCTTTGAAGGGGGCCGACGCCTGAAAGGCGGCGGGGGGATGTTTACAAGAATGTTTAGGTTCCTCAAACACCAACACCCCCCGCTCACTTCGTGAGCTGCCCCCCTCAAAGGGGGCGATTTAATACGCAAAATAACGTTAGTTTTTTCTTTATATTAATGATATTTGTTCCGCTCGCATCTCATATTTAGCTTCAAGATAATAAGAGATCGCTGTTTCGATACCGTATAAAATATCAGAGGCTTCATTGATATTTTTGGCTAAATGCTTAAGACTCATATTTTTAACATGATTTAAATGACAATCATAGTCTGGAGAGTAGCGAAAATTTACACCTCTTCCATCAACTTGTACGTAATCATGAATTATTTGTTCAATTAATTTAAATGAAGGTGAATCATATGCATCTTCCCATATTTTACCAATAATGTCTTTAGTAATAAACCATAATTTATTTAACTTGTGATGTTTTGTGTTTTCTTGTTTTTCATCGAGTAAAATCTTGCCCTTTTTAATAATTAGCTTTAAAAGCAACTCAAGATGATGTCTGTATAAAAATAACACAGGGTAAACAAAAAGATCGATTCGTTGTAAACTACTGTTTACATTTTGGGAAAGAAAGTCGGCGGCTTCTCTATAAGAATCAGCATACATTCGATCAGGATCCGAGGAATAATTAAGGCAAGCAGTATTTTCTAACACGCCATCAGTTTTAAATAGTGTTTCGAATTTAACTTGTGACTTTTTCAATTAATTGCCACCCACGACTTTTTGATGCGCATATTTACCCCTGGCCCTACTAACTCTGATATCTATATTGTAATGCAGCCGATTTAAAAAATGGAAAAGACGTTCAACACGAAAACGTGAATATTTTCCATGCTTTAATTTTGATAACTCGGGTTGTTCAACTCCAAGCACTATTGCCGCTCTTGTTTGTGTCAATTTTCGTTTCTTTAAGATTCGAAAAACTTCCAAAGCAAGTTGAGCTTTTAATTCTTCCAATTCAGGGTCTGGAAAACCTAAGTCACGAAAAACACTTCCAGAGCTTAATTCGTATGCAATCTTTTTAGGCCTAGGCATATGCTAACTCCTTCGCTTGTCTTAAGCGATCTTTAATTAAATCAAGTTCCTTTTGAGGGGTCTTAATCCCTTGTGTCGACTTCTTCTGAAAAGCGTGTAATACATACACGCGATTTTCCAGCTTTACTGCATAAACTGTCCTAAAAGTGTCCCTACGAAAATTAGCGACTATTTCAAAAACACCGGCATCAAAGCCTTTCAATGGCTTACAATTTGGGTGCATTTCACCACATTGGGCGAAATATAAGGCATACCCTATACTTCTTTGCACTTCCACAGGAAACTCTTTAAGCATCTTTTTACTACTACCAACCCAAACCAAGTCTTTCGGTTTCATACGTTCCTTCTTCTATATTATGGCCAGAGCGCCATAGTAAGTCAAATGTTTTGAATTGGCAAGGTCAATGGTATTAAATTCAATTTATTTGTATGTTTTAATGAATCGCCCCCTTTGAAGGGGGCCGACGCCTGAAAGGCGGCGGGGGGATGTTTACAAGAATGTTTAGGTTCCTCAAACACCAACACCCCCCGCTCACTTCGTGAGCTGCCCCCCTCTTCGGTGGCGATTTAATTTACGCGTTCCAGCCGGAACAGAAGCACTGCTTGTTAATGTGGATTTACGTTGAAAGTCATTCAGTATTTGAAGTTGCGGTTGTGCTTTTGTGGCTGATTCATTATTCTCTTCTTTTGCAGATGTAGAGGAAGAGACATAAGCTTGAAACAGTTTAGCATTCGCTTTTACCAGCCGTTTTGAGAGCTCACGATTATCATTTTTTAGTCTTTCGATTTCTTCACTTGCAAGCTTAATTTCATTAGCTTCTTCATAAAGCGATTGTGCCCGGCCATAAAATTCAAAATCTAGAGCACTGGTCATATAATGATCTGCTGGAAATTCAGTGTGTGCATAACCAAGATCTCTTAAATTAAAACCACGAAAGTCGATAATTAAGCTCTGAAGATCGGAAGAAAATGCAGGAAAAATCTTCGCAAGCACTGCAAGAAGTTGTGGACGATCTATTGTCGTAATCTGATAATATATGGTTTTTAATAATGGATCAATCATCATTCTGATCGGGGCATGGGGATAAAAACTCGCCGTGCGTTGCGCAACATTGTGCTTAATGATAGCGTCTATGATAACATCTAAAGCATGCTGGTTATTAAAAGACGCTTTCGCATCGGGATGATGTTGAGTAAGCTCTTTAAGAGCGCTCACTGCGTTATCGAAAAGCGCCCAATCTTCAAAACTTTTACTTAATTCACATGACCTCATTATTAGTAATGTCATTGGATTTTGAACATTTATATCAGCTTTATGTGCAACAAGTGGTTGCACCAAATGAAAATGAAGGAGATCAATGGCCACAATGAGTGGCGTTTTAAAGCCATCCGGTGTGATCAACCCATCATCTGCTTTAAATTTTACATTGGGATCCGCGCCATATGTGAGTAAGGGAGGAATCAAATTCGAAACCAAGTTTCTGGGACAAAAGTAGAGTGACCAGGCTAAAATAGTTACACCATCAGCATTCATAGGAGTATTAATATCTTGCTCAGGAACTTGATTATCAGGAAACAACGCATCCACGCCCAACGCTTTCTGCAAGCCTGTGACAAGACCTGAATAATGCGGAGGTAAATCCTTAAAGCGCGTTAATTTCTTTTTGTTTGCTATCGTCGTTTTTACTTCTTTTTCTTCTTTACGTTCCGTCACTAAGCACTTACTTGGAACTGCTGACATTATCTTCTACCCTCCTTTATCATGAATGTTACCACCACTTATTATCTTGAATAATTTTCAAAATTTCTGCATGGATTTTTCTAGAACCTGCAATAATGGTTCCATTTTCGAAGTAATTGTGTCCGGCTTCAAAATCGGTCATATAACCCCCCGCTTCTCTCACCAACAAACTGCCTGCAGCGATATCCCAGGGTTTTAGACCCGATTCCCAGACACCATCTAAACGGCCTGCGGCAATTAAAGCGAGGTTTAATGCAGCAGAACCTGTTCTGCGGACATCTGCACATTGGCTAAAAATGGTTTTAAAAATATTGAAATGCATATCCATATCTTTTTCTCTATCCATAAAAGGAAAAGAACTGCCAATTAAGGTGCCTGTCAGCGAATGATGATCTGAAACACGGATGCGTTTTGCATTTAATTGCGCACCACGTCCCTTGCTGGCGGTGTAAAGATCTTGTGTGACAGGATCGTAAATAACAGCATGTTCAACCTGCTCTTTTAATTTTGCAGCAATGGAAACAACAAAGCAGGGGAATCCATGAATATAATTAAGCGTTCCATCGAGAGGATCAATTACCCAGGTAAAATCATCTCCCGCATGAAAACCGGTTTCTTCTCCTAAAATACTATGATGGGGATAGGCTTTACGGAGGGTGTCGATGATGGCATTTTCGCATTCTCTATCAACCAGGGTCACAAAATCGTTCACACCTTTTTCTTCTATGCGCAGCATTTCCAAATTTTCCATATTGCGTGTAATAATTTTGCCCGCACGGCGCGCAGCAGTAATGGCAGTATTTAAATAAGGATGCATCAAGTTAACCCATTGTTAATACAAAGAAC
>CAZCHZ010000076.1:0-6769 GCA_964498615.1 uncultured Legionellaceae bacterium
TCTAATAAGCATTATTTTGATTCCAAGGTCTAACGTTGCCCATGCTTTGTCTGCCGTTACAATTGGAATATTGTAAATTTTTCCTAAAGCAATACAAGCGCGATCTCCTAAAGATAATCCCATATTTTTTGTTGCAAACTTAAACCATGCTGTTTGATAAGCACTCATTTTATCGAAGTCAACCACAGTTGGAACTAATGAATCTAATAACACTGTGATCTCTTCATCAGGCACATTCAAACCGTGCAAAATAGAAGCTATTTCAGATAAATTAACCGTTGAAATACAAGCTTCTGGTAAATAATGTGCAACTTTTTCGTGCCCGGGTTCTGTATTAATAAGCGCAAGTACAGCTGAAGCGTCTAGGGCATAACTCGCCTTCATTTCGTAGAGTCCTCTTTCCTCTCTTTTAACAATTTATCAGTTAATGATACATTTTTTTTATTATATCGACGCACCAATGCTTGTGCCTGTTTGATAGCGTTTTTATAAGTAAAAATATGCAATTCTCCAGACTCTACCTTCATAATGACTTCCTCTCCTACTTTTATATTGAGCTCTTTTCGAATGGCAGAGGGTATGACCAAACGCCCACCCTCTGTAATAACAGACCGTGCTTCGCGCATATACACCCCCCTTAAAAACCAAAATAGCCATAGTTGTAATTATATACCAAAAAATAAAAATATGCCATATTTTAAAAAAAAGCCATAAAAATGCTGGGGGCTATGGCTAATCGCTGAAATTTAAGGTTATTTTTAACAACATCAGGGAGTTCTCAATGTAATTTTTGCAAAACGTCTTTTGCCTGCTTGGTACAAGTGTGTTGAACCGGGCTTCATCATCAAATTTCTATCTTCCACGCGTTCTCCATCTACACGCACAGCGCCTGCATTAATTAAACGAATGGCTTCAGAGGTGCTTGGCGCCAAGCCTGCATTTTTCAAAACCAGAGGTAAACTCAAGCCTTCGGGTAGAACGGGCAATTTAATCACAGGTACGTCGATGGGCACTTCATGTTTTTGAAATTGTGCCACAAATTCTTCCTGTGCAAGTCTCGCATCCTTGGCACCATGAAATCTTGTAATAATTTCTTCTGCGAGTAAGAATTTAATGTCACGCGGGTTCATGCCATCGCTTGCAGATTTTTTTAATTTTTCTATTTCAGCCACTGATTTGAAACTTAAAAGATCAAAATAGCGCCACATCAATGCATCTGAAATCGACATTAATTTTCCGAACATGTCTTTGGGAGATTCTGTAATGCTAATATAGTTCCCTAAAGATTTAGACATTTTATTTACCCCATCTAGACCTTCCAATAAAGGAAAAGTCATGACAATTTGTGGCACTTGTCCATAATGTTTTTGCAGTTCTCTGCCCATTAACAAATTAAATTTCTGATCGGTGCCGCCTAATTCTACATCGGCCTTCATCATCACAGAATCATAGCCCTGCAATAAAGGATATAAAAATTCATGAATGGCAATGGGTTGATTGCTTTGATAGCGTTTGTGAAAATCATCTCTTTCTAACATGCGTGCAACGGTATATTTACTGGCGAGTTCGACCATGCCTCTTGCGCCTAGTTTGTCCAACCAACTTGAATTAAACATTATTTCAGTTTTTTCTGGATCTAAAATTTTAAAAGCCTGTGCTTGATAGGTTTTTGCATTTTCTAAGATTTCTTCTTTGCTTAAGGGTTTTCGGGTGACATTTTTGCCGGTGGGATCGCCAATCATTCCTGTGAAATCTCCCACTAAAAATAACACAGTATGTCCCAAATCTTGGAATATTCGCATTTTGTTAAGTAACACAGTATGACCTAGATGAATGTCAGGCGCTGATGGGTCGAAACCTGCTTTCACGCGTAGCGATCTGCCTTGGTTTAGATAATCAACTAACTGCTGTCGAACTAAAACTTCTTCAGCGCCTTTACAAATATCTTCTATTGATTCAACAGCTTGCGACATCGACCTACCTCTTATACAAAATTAAATACTCACAAAAGGTTCCCATTTGACCCAGGATATGGTAATTATACATAATTACGTTAACGGACGGGCTTTGAACAATGTCTAACAACAGGCTATTTTATACATGTAATGCACAAATTGTGCGAGTGCTATTTTAAGATTGCTTCGACATGAGACTGGACTATAAAACAACATTTGAATATCGATGCCCGTCAAAGTTACGGCGTTATTTCCATCATGTCCTTTTGGGGATGATTGTCCTATCTCTGCTCCTAGGATTTACCTTGAGACAGGCCTATAAAAAACAGCCAGGCTCTACCTATTCTCTAGCACTCCCCACACTCACAACAATCTCAAACACACCCAATACAAAAGAATTATCTTCAGCAGAAAAACCCACATCAGATAAAACAAATACTGCACTTGCAAAAAACGGCATATCAGAAAGTTTACATTTAGTGAAAATTCAACGTGGTGATACACTCGAGAAAATTTTTATGCGCAATGGGATTTCTAAAAAAGATCTCCCCGCCATTTTAGCTGTTAAATCTGTAAAACAACATTTTACTTCCTTACAGCCTGGTCAAACATTAAGACTCACTGTCAGCCCCACTAAAACCATAGAAGCCATTACGCTAGAACTTTCCAAGGTTAACACCATCAAAGTACTGCGCACAAAGAACGGATTTGACATTGAAGAACAACAATTACCCATTGAAAATCAACTGGCTTTTGGCAAGGGCACAATACGAGATTCTTTATTTTCTTCTGCTAAACGCGCGGGTTTAGATAACAAGGTTGTTTCACAATTGGTTGATATTTTTGCTTGCAACATAGATTTTGGTCAGCATTTGAAACCCAATGATACTTTTCGTGTTTTATTTGAAGAAAAATATTTAGATGGCGAAAAAGTTGAATCAGGCAATATATTGGCTGCAGAAATTAATAATAATGGCAAAAAACATTTGGCAATTCGTTATACCGATCCTACTGGTAATACTGCCTATTTTTCACCAGAGGGTTATAGTTTACAGCAAGCTTATTTACGTACTCCTGTTAATTTTACACGTATCAGTTCCCAATTTGGTCTAAGACGCCATCCCATTTTGCATAAACTACGTCAACACAAGGGTGTAGATTATTCTGCTCCTCGCGGTACACCTGTCCTCGCTGTGGGGGATGCCAAGGTGACCTTTGTGGGAACGCGAGGTGGATATGGTAAAGCCATCGAATTGCAACACAGCGCCAGACATTCAACGTTCTATGCCCATCTTTCTCGTTTTGCTAAAAACTTGCGTGCAGGCACTACAGTCAAGCAAGGGGAAGTGATCGGCTATGTTGGACGTACAGGGCTTGCAACAGGTGATCATTTACATTTCGAATTTCGAATCGACGGCGTACATCATAATTACTTAACCGCTTCTTTACCTCGCAAAAATTCTATTGCCAACACAAATAAACAGCATTTCCTAGCCCATGCAAAAGAAATGATACGTTTAATGGATATACATGAAAATAAAATTCAGATGGCTCACAGGGATTAGTTGAAAAATGAACAAAACATGAAAAAATCTTTATTTATCGGATTGTTATCTGGTACAAGCATGGATGCCTTGGATGCAGCACTGGTTTCTTTTGACAACACCCCTCCTCAATTACTTTCTACCTTTAGTTACCCTATCCCAGAAGATTTTCGAAAAAGATGTTTAGAAATTTCTCAATCGGGACGTTCTTCTATTATTGATTATGGACAATTGGATGCAAGAGCAGGTGAATTGTTTGCAGAAGCAGCTTTAGCTTTACTCAATAAAGCTGACATTAACCCAGAAGAGATCACTGCTATTGGCAGTCACGGTTTAACGTTGGGCCATCAACCCAATATTAAGCCGCCCTTTTCTCTACAAATTGGGGATCCCAATATTATTGCGGAAAGAACGAGGATTGTTACCATTGCTGATTTCAGAAGACGAGATATGGCAGCAGGTGGCCAGGGCGCACCGCTTGCGCCAGGATTTCATGCTGCCGTTTTGTCTCATGCATATGAAAACCGTGTTATTGTGAATATTGGTGGCATTAGCAATCTTAGTATATTGTCAAAAGATTCTGATATTGTTTTAGGTTTTGACTCGGGTCCTGGGAATTGTTTAATGGATGCTTACCTAGAAACGCATTTAAATATCCGTATGGATGAAAATGGTCGTATCGCAGCCTCAGGCAACGCTTATCATCCATTATTACAAGCCTGTCTAGCAGATCCTTATTTTACCTTAAAACCTCCCAAAAGTACTGGCAGAGATTATTTTAATTTGCCCTGGCTTGCCCAACACATTATCCATACTGATGCGCAAGATTTATCACTGGCAGATATGCTGGCGACACTATTGACAGTGACAACACAGAGTATTGCAACAGCCATCGAAGGTTATGCGCCAAAAGATGCGAATGTTTTTATTTGTGGTGGTGGCGCGCACAATCAAACGCTCTTATATAATTTAAGCGTACTATTACAAAAACCTGTTTATACCACAGAAAAATTAGGCATTGCCCCAGATTGGATGGAAGCCATGCTGTTCGCTTGGCTTGCAAAACAAACCTTAGAAGGAAAAGCCGGGAATTGTCCTTCGGTGACAGGCGCCAAACGCGCTTTAGCTTTGGGGGGTATTTTTGGTCATGGGCTTAAGGCTTGACCATGTTCCATAAATACTAGATAATAAAACTAAGATGTTTAAATAATATTCGAGGAGATAAATACAATGGCCGTTGTTTTTCATGGTTCCCCGCTGAGTTTCTTTTGCCCAAAACGCTGTTATTCTACACGCAGCGATAGTAATGGAGCTGTAATATGGTCTGGCGCAGCTGTGTTTGCCACACCCGATAGACGCATTGCGCTTCAATATACTGCAAATACATTTCCCGACAACAGTTATACAACTGGCGTTGATTTGATCACAAAAATTTCTGAAAAAGACCCTGTATGTATCATGGTATTCGGTGGCCGAAACAAAGAAGATGCACTCACTAAACTCTATGGCGTTCAAGGTGTATCTTCAACAGGATATCTTTATCATATGAATGCCAAACACTTTTATCGAGAAGATGGCTTAGGTGAAATGGAATGTATTGCTATGGATATACCGCAAGAAGGGTTTTTAAAAACAAAAGAAGTGGTAGATCGCAGAGCTGAAATTGATAAGTATATTAATCAAGGTTTAATCAAAATTGAATGGGCGCCTAGTGCTGAACTCTATATTCAGGCAAAAAGGAAAGCAGCAAGTAACAATACCATGTTATATGCCTATACAAATAAGTGTCTGGAATTTTCCGCGGTGGCTTTATCTTCGATTTGTCCACGGCGCAATAAAATACCCTGTGCAATTCTTTAACTTTCTGTACCTTTTTTAGTGCCGCACTCTGTGGTTTCGCCTTTTAACGTAAAAGAAGCACCGCAACCACAACTGCCTTCAGCATTTGGGTTATCCATGATCACAAATTTCGCCCCTTGAAGATTTTCAATAAAATCTAGGGTTGCGCCTTTTAAATATTGGAAACTTTTGGTGTCGACAAGCACAGCAACGCTTTTTTCCCCCAGCTTTCCTTGCATGATAAGATCGTCCGATCCTTGGTTTTCATCTAAACAAAATTTATATTGAAAACCAGAACAACCGCCCCCGAGAATATGCACCCTTAATTTCTGAGTGGGATTATTTTGCATGGCGATTAATCGGGTAACAGCTCTGTCTGTCAGCTTAAGCACTGTGTTATTAAGGGATTGAATATCACTCATCAGACACCTTTTAAAATTTAATATCTTATTATGTACCTTAAAACACCGTTAGTCAACCGCCTGCCCAAAGGGTATTTTGTTGATAAAATAAACCTTTATTTCTGATGTGGGATGATAATTTTTACTTTCAGCGATATAAATTTCCCCTCTTTTTTCCAGAGGCATCGGAAAACAGGTTGCAAATTCTGTATTTTCTGTTGGCATGATTTCTAAGCGGAAATGCTCGATTTGCTCCTGTGATGCTGTAAATCCATTTAAAAAAGCCACTTCGAATACACCATAACTTGGAAGCGGGTCTCTATTCGTCATGGGAGGTTTTGTCAAATAGGCATGTTTTCCAAGCTTGGGATTGATACAATATGATGATAATTTATCTGGCCGATCCAAAGATATGAAGGTAAACCCGGCTGCAGGGTTATAAGAAAGCAGAACTTTGATTATTTTTTTAGGCGGAAACACCTGTTTCCAGAAATAGGTTATTTGATTCTTCCATATGGGAATACCAAATTTATCTAAAAGATTTAATGATTCCAATTGTTGTTTTAATTTTACATTTTTCTCAATAGGAGAGTCGTGGTCGTGATACATCCCATCTTCACTGGTTAAAAAGGTTGCGGAAATAGGTATCTTATTATCTCTTAAAGTTGCCGTAATGTCTTTACCATCAGGACTGATAGCTGTTATTTTGTGATAAAAAACAGTATTTTCATCATTTATTTTTAGCGAGAAATCAACAAAAGGAGCAGACTGATAAGCACCCCCGGTTGCCGCTTGTTCTTGTACCTCGATAGATTCCATATTGAAATCTTTTGCATTTTGATCAAGAAAAGCCAAAGCATAATATGCTTTATCCCAAGTTATTCCATGTTCCATATGTACATATTCCGAAGGTGTCGGAGGTAATGGAAAAGTGGCAGTTTCCTGAATTTCTTTATCTGATTCATTGATAAAATGATATTCAACTTCGACCTTATTCGCGCCAAGTCTTACAATATAATTCTTTAATTTA
>CAZCHZ010000077.1:0-6706 GCA_964498615.1 uncultured Legionellaceae bacterium
TCCTATTGGTGGACAAGGTCCACCATAGCCCTGTCTTTTCCAGCCATTAAAGCCCTGTGCCGTTCCTAGAGGTAAATTTTCGGGTGTCACAGCCTCTGGCAGTCCTTGCACTGTTGCTGGAATGTTATAAAGTACCCAATGCACATATGTCATTTTCGGGGCAGCAGGATCGGGTGCATCCGGATCGTCCACAATCAACACAAAGCTTTTTGTGTCGGGAGGAGGTGCCGACCAACTTAAAGCTGGTGAAATATCCTCACCTTCACAGGTAAATTTTGCTGGAATGTTTCCATTATGTGAAAAAGCTGTAGATTGCAGGGTTAAGGCCATTATCATTGCTCCTACAGTAGAAAGTGAGCTCATGTAATATTACTCCATCAATAAGTGCTGTCGCTAGGTGCACCTAGGGCAAGTAATGCTTTTTCGATTTCAGATAATAGGTCTGGTGCTGAAGTGACAGGCATATTTTCTTCTTCGGCCCTTTCTTGCAAAATCACATCATATTTCCAGGTTCTTAAAATTTGGATTTTGTCTCTTTGGGATAAACTGGGTTCATTCAAGACTTGGCTAGGGCTTTTAAAAAAGCGCGTTGGGTTAAACGTTGCTTGTTCAACATCTATCTTATTTGTCATACTTTAATAATAGCTTTTTTAAATGAAATGCAAAATTCAACCTCCGTTACATTATAGGTCAAATTATTTAAAGTCGTACTCCCAAAAATAAATTTTGATAATTAAAAGTTGTTGCCTCAGCCACTTCATCCAAGGTTATACCTTTTAAATTTGCAATACATTCTGCCACATGTCTTACATAGGCAGGTTGATTCATTTTTCCACGATAAGGCACAGGCGCCAAATAAGGCGCATCTGTTTCTATTAACATATGTTCAAGCGGCAATTTTTTAGCAACCTCTTGCAATTCAACGGCATTTTTAAAAGTAATGATGCCAGAAAAAGAAACATAAAAACCCAAATCGATTGCTGCTTTTGCTGTATCCCAATCTTCTGTAAAGCAATGGAAAACGCCTCCTGCTTTATGAGCATTTTCTTCTTTTAAAATTTTCAAGGTATCCAAACGCGCAGATCGCGAATGAATAATTAAAGGCTTATTACAGGCAATCGCTGCTTGAATATGTCTTCGAAAACGATTTTGCTGCCAGGTTAAGTCACCTGTGGATCGAAAATAATCTAAACCCGTTTCTCCAATGGCTTTAACATGAGGATGGCTATTTGCTAAAGTAATTAGTCTATCTACAGTTGGCTCGTTACTGGTTTCTTCATTTGGATGCAAACCAAGGGAGGCAAATATATTAGGATACTGTGCTGATATGCTTAAAATCTTGGGCAAGTCTTCTAGTTTCGTGCCAACACAGAGCATGTGCTGAACATGGTTAGCATGTGCAGCATCAATGATATCGTCCAAAGTACATTGCAATTCCATCAAGTCAAGCATATGAAGATGACAATGAGAATCTGATAAAATCATGTTTTATCCTTCATAGTACATTAAGGAACATGGCTACTGGCATACGTAGCTCCCGCAAGTTGAGCAACTGATTTATGATAGATTGCATTGAATTCTACTACAGCTTCTGTATGATATAATTCATAATTATTATCTAAAAGTTTTTTCATTTGTTCAAAAGGTTTTTGTAGCATATTAAGTTGCTCTTTTTTCTGAGGCTGGAAGTTTTGAATTAAGCTACTTATAGTGGTAACACATTCTTTAAACTGTGTAAACATTTCCTTATGTTGCGGTTCCAGCAACACTAAGTCTTCTTCTTTTAAGCTATTAGTGAGCCTACAGAACTCTTCAACAATAGCAAGCGTAAATGTCATCGAGGGATCCTTCATACATAAATTTAACTGAAAATAAGTAAATGAAAAATAAGACATCATCGATAATACACGGCAACCCGGATAATCCTTTTCTAAAACTTTAGCAGCTTTCATTGCCTTTGAATAATAATCAAGGGCCAAGGTAGGGTCCTTTGCTTCATATTCTTTGGCAAGCTCATTACAAACTTGAAAAGTGATAAAATGATCACTTGCATGTTTTTCCTTAAGTTGCGCCAATAACCTTAATATTTCAATGTTAATTTTAAATACATTTTCGCCCTCTGTTAAAGGCAGCAATTTCTCAATTTCATCACGAACGGCTTGATCTAATTCCTCATGCGGTTTTAAAAATTTTTGATAAGTTTGAAAAGCTTTAAGCATTTTACGATCTTCACAAGATTGTTTTTTTTCAGAACCATCATTGGCTTGACTCGCATTTCTTAATGCTTGCTTAAAAACCTCATTAAATTCAAGTTTACTCTGGGTACCTTGTGATGCCACTTGTTTCCCTACTGTAAACATTAATTTAGGTAATATGACTGCAATAGAAAATTGGTTGAAATAACATTCTCCTTTATGATATTCTAGCAGACAAAAATATTGTATAAAGGCTTTTTTAAAAGCTTCATCCCAGGAGGGAATATAAAATTCACCTTGAGATTCATCATAAAACCATGCTTCTTTGTTCAAAAATTTAAAACCCACAGCATGTGGACTACCCCCTTTATCCGAATATAATCCAACAGATATGGTAGCTTGCTGATAATATAAGTCGGAAGTTTTTATAACATCCTTCAAAAGTTGTTCAATAAATTCTTGCAAATATTTGTTAACCATTTGCGTTTTCAAATCGACGTCTGATTCATCAAATAGTGCATGAGGCGCCTTATATGACATGACAAAATAAACACGCTGTCCCCCAATATGATTACATTGAGAAAAAATTTGCGCCTTTTGTAACAAATAAAGGTCGCGAGTAAACACAACTTCATGCACTTCCTCATGAGTTGTGTATGTCGACGCTTTTTTTGAACGTTTATAAGGTTCTTTTGCAAATTGTCTTACTCCACCCACACATTGACCATTTGTAAATATGACTGATAGATCTAAGCCTTGATTTAAACTTCTAACGCGTTGCATCTGAGGAGATAATGTATCTATTTTTTTGATTTTTTCTACCCGTTCAAGAAAATTTTTATGCAAGTTAAAAAGCATTTCTTTAAAATTTATCTCATCAGGAAACTTACTCAGAAACGATCTTAATTCCATATCAGTTTGTATGCATTCAAATAAAGTATCAGGGCTATAATCTTTTCCCAATAAAATTAATTTTCTTTTTCTTGCTTCTTTATCAATTAAAACAGCACAAGCTAATATCAGCTTGCTTCTCAAAGCAGACATGACAAGATTAAAATCATCTACACTTAATATAAAATCTTGATAATCAGCGTAAAACTTAGATATCCAAGCAACAGGTTTTTGGACGTCATCCTGTTCCTCTTGCTCCTCCTTTTCCTTCTTATCGGGATTAATTAGTACTACAAAATTATCAACCTCGACGCTATGATATACAACTGGTGGGGCACAAGCAGTCCTGAAATCATCAAGCTCCTGAAATACAGCAACCAGAGATGACATTTGAATATTGATACCTGAAAAAAGTTCAGCATGCTTTTTTGAAATTAATTTAAAAAATGCATAACATTGCCAATAACAACCTTTAGAAAATAACTTACCAGCAGCATCAAACTTAGAAGCCATAGTATCTTTCGGCACTGTTTTTACTAGTGCTTGAAAACTATTTTTAATTACTTCAGCATTAGACATTGTATGCTGAGATAGTAACATCAAATAATGATCTGGATCTGAAGAATATTTTCGCAACGAACCAGCAAAACTTTCAAAAGAATCTTTAAGGTTTTTTATGACTGTTTCTAAAAGGTCTAGTGTCGAACTATCATCGATATCATTAGATGTTAAATGTCTTGGCATGTTTTTCTCCCTATTAATATAACTCTATGTCATTATGTCATAATCTATATATTCTATCAATAAGGCTTCAAGCATCAATTGGGTATTTAAATTTATTTTATCCTCAATGACACGCCTTGCATCAAAAACTTTATCAACAAATGTCCACCAATGTAGAGAACGATTGACTTTGCCAGATAAGGCATTTTGCCTAGCCTCTTCATGTAAAACAAGAAGCAAGGTATACATTAAGGCCTTGACATCCAATTTAAGCCACTTTGCCGCTGTCTCAACAGGTTCTGCTCTATCTTCTTTCAGTGCTTTTAAATCTTCTTTTATCATGATGCTTAATGCATCATCAATTTGAGGAGATGCTTTATCAAACAAACGAATAATACAACAACGGCTAGGAACCGTGGCGGGCAAAACATCTGGTCTGTGCGTAATTAATACAAATAATGTATAAGGAAAAGATTCTTCTAAAGTTTTAAGCAAGGCATTGGCAGCCTGTACATTTAAAGCATCTGCCGGTTGAATGATGGCAATTTTGCGTTCTGCAATCTGAGGTTTACCTACACTCCAATCAATCAATGCACGAATTTGATCAACCTTAATATTTTTACCTTCATCAACAGGCTGCACCAGAAAAAAATCAGGATGCGTGCCCGCATCAAACAAAGTCGCATTTTCAGTGCCGTCTTTTAGGAACAAGCAACGCACAAAATCCCATATCTCTTTTGTATCCTGCTTCTCATGTTCTGTCACAAACAATATAGCGCCTGATTCAGGCCAATGTTCATATTTATTCATAGACCTTTAATTCATCCAAAATGGTTAGCAACGCCGCCTGCACCGTTTCCAAACGCTGACTGGCATCTAATATACGATAACGTTTAGGATCTTTTCTCGCACGCATCAAATAGGCATTTCTAATGCGTTCAAAAAATTCTATTTTTTCTTTTTCAAATCTATCAGGATGAAGATCCCTTCCTTTTACCCGTTGCAAACCTAGCGCAGGAGAAGCATCAAAAAGCAAAACCAAATCTGGTTTAAAGCCCTTCAATACCAGCTTTTCAAGCATTTCAATATCCGCTTCAGGTACGAGACGCCCACCGCCTTGATAGGCATAACTTGCATCCACAAAGCGATCGCAAAGTACCCATTTACCTGCATCCAAGGCAGGCTTAATAACGGTAGTAATATGCTGAGCGCGGGCTGCAAACATGAGCAACAATTCCGCCATCGGATCTACTAATTCATTACGATGCTTAAGGAGGATATCTCTGATTTCTTCACCGGTTTCTGTGCCGCCGGGTTCTCGCGTAATAATATAGGGAATATGTTTTGCCGCAAGTTGGGACGCAACAAATTTCAAATGCGTGGTTTTGCCAAGTCCTTCACTGCCTTCGAATGTGATAAACAATTTACATACCTCCCCCCGGTATTGCCTCGCTCACGCTCAGCAACACCGACCCCCTCCGAAAGGGGGTGAAATTTTCCTACACCCTCCCTCCAACAGGGGGTGAAATTTTTTACGCCATCCCCCAACAAAAGGGGGTGAAACTTTTCTTACATCACTCTCCAAAAAGTGTGAAATTTCACCTTACACTCCTTCAAAGGAGGATGACAAATTGACTTACACCCCCTTTCGGAGGGGGTCGGTGTTGCTGAGCGTGAGCGAGGCAATACCGGGGGGAGGTTCCGGTGGGAAGCAGTTCACTCCCCCTGCTTCGCCTTGCGATACTCTCCCACATTCACTGCATGTTCGCTCAAGGTTTTAGAAAACACATGTCCCTTGCCATCTTTCTTCGCCACAAAATATAGCGTATCGCCTTCTTTAGGATGCGTGGCTGCATATAATGCCCGTCCACTTGGCATGGCAATCGGTGTTGGCGGTAATCCTGGAATAAGATAAGTATTGTAGGGTGTGGGTTGTTTTAGCATACTTGCAGTAATTTTCCCAGTATAGGCTTTTCCTGCCCCATATATCACGGTTGGATCTGCTTGCAAGGGCATTTTGCGTGCAAGCCTTCTTATATAAACACCAGCAATATCCGTATATTCATCTATCACGCTGGATTCTTTTTCAATAATTGAAGCAAGGATCAACACCTCTTCAGGCGATTGCAATTTTAAGTCTGGAACCCGCGTATCCCAAGCATGATTTAACTGCAGCATTAATGCACGATAGGCCCTTTGCAAAAAAGCAATATCGCTGGTATTCAGTGGAAAATAATAAGTCTCGGGAAAAAATCTCCCCTCTGGGTGTATTTTATCATAACCCAATTTTTGCATCACTTCAGTGGGTGTGAGCCCTTGTAAAGTATGACTTAAATGCGGTTCTTCGGATACGGCTTGTAGCAGTTGATCAAAATTCCATCCTTCGACAATGGTAAAAGCATGTTGTATTACTTTACC
Source organism: uncultured Legionellaceae bacterium (assembly GCA_964498615.1). Taxonomy (GTDB): domain Bacteria; phylum Pseudomonadota; class Gammaproteobacteria; order UBA6186; family Azoamicaceae; genus CAWARU01. Next base: position 6,228 of record CAZCHZ010000077.1, read on the forward strand.
TGAAATTAAGAGGTTCATGAGATCATTTGGCGTATCACCCTTTTTCACCAAATACTCACCTGCTTTTAATTTTGCGCGAGTATCTTTGATCCCTATCCACCAGACAAACCACTGAGGATGATCTAGCACACCCTCTTTTGCGAGTGTATCTGCTATTTTTTGAACAGACATGCCAGGGGCAACTAACAACACATGGCCATTTTCATCAACATTTAAAGGGCTATCATGAAAAAACTGGTAAAATTCTACTGAAAAAATGCCTATAGACAGCAAGCAAGTCGCGATGATAATCTTAGAAAGTAATGTTTTCATGCTTAGCCAGTATATGCTTTAAACACCAGCGCGCCGTTTGTTCCCCCAAATCCAAAAGAATTCGATACTGCTGCTTTGATTGGCATTGGACGCGCAACATTGGGAACATAATCTAGATCACATCCTTCATCAGGTTCATCTAGATTAATAGTAGGAGGCGCAATTTG
>CAZCHZ010000078.1:0-6611 GCA_964498615.1 uncultured Legionellaceae bacterium
GGTGAGGGAAATTAGTTGTTGGTCGGTAAATAATAATTTAGCTGGCCTGCTTGAAAAATAGACTCACGAGTGCCTACACTTTTGTTAGGAGGTGCACTTATATGAGTAATACCCTATCGCAATATCAGAATATCAATCCGCAGTGCTGCTGCTTTGGGCTTCGCAAGGTGACTCGCGCCATTACTCAGTGCTATGACAGATATTTAGAACCGGCTGGCATACGTGCAACTCAGTTTACGTTATTGGTCGAATTATCAGGTTCCAATGGCAAGACCCTAACGGAGATGGCTGAAGGGATGGTGATGGATAGAACCACCCTCACGCGTAATTTAAAACCTCTCGAAAAAGCAGGCTTGATTACCATCATGAAGCTCTCTGATAGGCGCTCTAAGGGTTATGTGTTAACCGAAAAAGGACGCTTGGCCATTGATACAGGGATACCTTTATGGCGTAGAGCCCAAGAACAGATCATCAGTAAGTTGGGTAATGATCGTTATCATCGTTTCTTGACAGAATTAAAATCTGTACAGGATCTTGCAAATATACCTAAGGGCGCAATTACTTAAAGAACTGCGTCTTTTTCGCATTATATTTAGCTATAGGTCTGTCGTCCTGTAAATCCTTACTTTGTATGTTGGCCTACACCTTCGCTTATTTCTGTGCGATAATTCCCTTCATTGTTTTTCTACGCATTTTTAATGTGTTTTCTGCATTTATATACAGGGGGTTATAGTGATGGATATGCAAAAGCGAAAGGCTTTGGACGCAACACGTAAGCAAATTGAGATGCAATTTGGCAAAGGCGCTTTGATGTTGATGGGGGATGGCACAGGGATCCCAGGAGTAGAAGCTGTGCCCACGGGGTCTTTGGGCTTAGACATTGCACTTGGGATTGGTGGTTTACCCAAGGGAAGAGTAGTTGAGATTTTTGGGCCAGAATCTTCTGGTAAAACAACACTTACTTTACAAGTTGCCGCAGAATGTCAGAAAAAAGGTGGCACGGTTGCTTTTATCGATGCTGAACATGCCTTAGATCCTATTTATGCAGAAAAACTTGGGGTAAAAGTAGAAGAACTTTTAATTTCCCAACCAGATACCGGTGAACAAGCCTTGGAAATTACCGATATGCTCGTGCGTTCGAATGCGGTAGACGTTGTGGTGATCGATTCTGTCGCAGCCTTAACGCCAAAAGCAGAAATTGAAGGTGAAATGGGTGATTCGCACATGGGCTTACAAGCAAGATTGATGTCCCAGGCTTTGCGAAAACTCACGGGTAATATCAAACGCTCTAATACGCTAGTTATTTTCATCAACCAAATTCGTATGAAAATTGGCGTGATGTTTGGCAGTCCAGAAACCACGACCGGGGGTAATGCGCTTAAATTTTATGCTTCTGTGCGTTTAGATATCCGCAGAACGGGCGCCATTAAGAAAGGTGAAGAAGTGATTGGCAGCGAAACAAGAGTGAAGGTTGTGAAAAATAAAGTGGCGCCACCTTTCAAGCAAGCGGATTTCGACATTTTGTATGGCAAAGGTATTTGTCGTTTGGGCGAAGTGATCGAATTGGGTGTGAAACTGGAATTTATTGAAAAATCTGGCGCATGGTATAGCTATAAAGGCAATCGCATGGGTCAGGGGAAGGATAATACCAAGCAGTTCTTGATTGAGCATCCAGAGATGGCTGCAGAAATAGAAAGCGGTATTCGCGCAAAATTGCTGAATCCTGCTACACAAGCCATGCTTGCACAAAAAGAAAAAGAAGAAGCTGTCATGGAAGCGGAAGAATAAAAATGAAGACCAGGGCCTTACGCGAAGCATTTCTGGCATTTTTCAAAGAACGTGGGCACAGTATTGTGCCCAGCAGTTCTCTTGTGCCTGTGAATGATCCCACCTTACTCTTCACCAATGCTGGCATGGTGCAATTTAAAGATGTTTTTTTAGGTTTGGATACGCGTAGCTATACCCGTGCTGCCAGTAGTCAGCGTTGTGTGCGTGCAGGCGGTAAACATAATGATCTTGAAAATGTAGGTTACACCGCAAGACATCATACATTCTTTGAAATGCTTGGGAATTTTAGCTTTGGGGATTATTTTAAACGTGATGCTATTCAATATGCTTGGGAATTTTTAACAAAAGTGCTTAAGTTGCCTCCCGAACGTCTATGGGTAACCGTCTTTGAAAATGATGATGAGGCGGCAGATATTTGGCTAAAAGAAATTAAAGTTGATCCCAAACGTTTTTCTCGTTGTGGAGAGAAAGATAATTTCTGGGCCATGGGCGATACGGGTCCCTGTGGTCCTTGCACGGAAATTTTTTATGATCATGGTCCCGAGATTGCAGGGGGGCCTCCGGGTTCTAAGGACGAGGATGGCGACCGTTTTGTTGAGATCTGGAATCTTGTTTTTATGCAGTATAACCGTGCGGAGGATGGTAGGTTACAACCTTTGCCCAAACCTTCCGTGGATACGGGTATGGGTTTAGAAAGAATTGCTGCCGTCATGCAAGGTGTGCATAGTAATTATGAAATCGATATTTTTCAGCATTTAATCAAAGCCATTGCCAAGCTTGCCAACGCACAGGATTTGGAAAACAAATCTTTAAGAGTGATTGCTGATCATATTCGTGCTTGTGCATTTTTAATTATCGATGGGGTTGTGCCTTCTAATGAAGGCAGAGGCTATGTCTTAAGACGTATTTGTCGTCGTGCCATACGTCATGGCTTAAGTTTGGGATTGACAGAACCGTTTTTCTATAAGTTGGTAAAGCCTCTTGGGGATGTGATGGGAGACGCTTATCCAGAACTTAATAAGATGTCTTCTTTTGTGGAAAAGATTTTGCAGCAAGAAGAACTGCAGTTTGCACGCACTTTGGAACAAGGGATGCGCATTTTAGAACAAGATCTTGCATCTGTGTCTGATGGTACCATCCCAGGGGAAACCCTCTTTAAGCTCTATGATACTTATGGATTTCCTGTGGATTTAACAGCAGATATTGCGCGCGAACGTCATTTGAACATTGACATGGATGGCTTTAACGAAGCGATGCTGAAGCAAAAAACACGCGCGCGCGAAGCCAGTCAATTTATACGCACCGAACAAAGCGAGCTATCAGTTCCCCATAGTACAGAATTTCTAGGGTACGAATCTTTAGAAAACAAAGCAAAAGTAGTGGCCTTATATCGAAATGCGGATGTCATCAAGCAATTAAATACTGGCGAAGAAGGTACCGTGGTTTTAGAGCACACCCCTTTTTATGCAGAAAGCGGTGGTCAGGTGGGGGATAAGGGTGAACTGATATTAAGAGATGGGGGCGTATTTGAAGTACAAACCACGCGCAAATCACAAGCCGCCCATTTACATTATGGTGTATTAAAAAAAGGGACTTTACATGTGGGTGATGAAGTGGTGGCAAGGGTGGATCACATCAAACGTCGTGCCACTGCTTTAAATCATTCTGCGACACATTTGTTGCATGCGGTATTGCGTCATTTCTTAGGACCCCATGTACAGCAAAAAGGGTCTTTAGTAGAACCCGAACGTTTGCGTTTTGATTTCTCACATTTTGAACCTTTAACGTTTGCTCAATTGCGTGACATTGAACAACAAGTGAATGAACAGGTGCGTTTAAACACGCCAGTGGAAACAGATCTCATGGATGTGGATACCGCGCTCAAAACAGGTGCCATGGCTTTGTTTGGTGAAAAATATGGCGAAAAAGTGCGGGTGTTGCGCATGGGAGGCGATTTTTCAGTAGAGCTTTGTGGCGGCACACATATTTCGCGCACGGGAGATATTGGTTTATTTAAAATTATCAGTGAAACAGGCATCGCCGCAGGCGTGAGACGCATTGAAGCCTTAACAGGCTTGGCTGCTTTGCAATATATTGAAGATACAGAACAGCAATTTGAAGATTTAGCGACCAATCTTAAATGCCATCGTGCCTTGGTCTTAGAAAAATGTGCACAATTAATCAGCAAAAATAAAGTGCTTGAAAAAGAACTCCAACAAGTAAAAGTTGTTTTGGCCTCTGGTGGGTCTCAAGATATCAGTGCAAAGGCGCGTGATGTCCATGGCGTCAAAGTTTTGACTGAACGTCTTGAAGTAGAAGATCCTAAAATTTTGCGCGACATGGTCGATAAGTTTAAAGCAAGGCTGAAAACGGCAGTGGTTGTCTTAGCAAGTGTCAAAGAAGGTAAGGTCAGCATTGTGGTTGGCGTCACTGCAGATTGTACAGGCAAAGTGAGAGCCAATGACCTTACGAATTATCTTGCAGAATTTATCGCAGGCAAAGGCGGGGGAAATGCAGAGATGGCACAGGCGGGTGGAAATAATGTGGCAGGCTTAACCCAAGCATTAGAACAGGTTGATAGCTTTTTAGCCGAACGTCTTAAGCCGAAAATTAAATAATGGTGTAGGGAATATGGCGCTCATTGTGCAGAAATATGGAGGGACCTCTGTCGGGACACTCGACAAGATTCAGCTTGTTGCTAAAAAAGTCCAGCATTTGCGAGAAGCAGGCAATGATGTTGTCGTGGTTGTGTCTGCCATGAGTGGTGAAACCGATAGATTAGTTTCCTTAGCCCAACGTTTAAGCGAAAAACCCCACCCAAGAGAAGTCGATGTATTGCTCGCGACAGGTGAGCAAGTGTCCATTGCGCTTTTAAGCATGGCCTTAAATGATTGCGGTTGTAAAGCACGTTCTTATACGGGTTCGCAAGTGCATATTCGTACAGACAGCGTGCACAATAAAGCACGCATTCTCGGTATCCAGCATAGTAGGATGACAGCTGATCTCGCAGCCGGCAATGTCGTGGTGGTGGCTGGTTTTCAAGGGGTTGATGAATTTGGCAACATTACCACTTTAGGCAGAGGGGGTTCTGATACCACTGCCGTTGCCATTGCTGCCGCATTAAAAGCAGATGAATGCCAAATTTATTCTGATGTCGATGGCGTATATACAGCAGATCCTGCCATTGTCAAAGACGCAAGAAGAATGACAGAAATCACTTTTGAAGAAATGTTGGAATTATCAAGCTTGGGTGTTAAAGTGATGCAAAATCGCGCTGTGGAATTTGCGGGGAAATACAATGTTCCCGTACGCGTATTGTCCACTTTTGAAGATGGCACGGGCACATTGATTACGCATGATGAAAAGCGTTTTGCGATATCACCCGTCATTGGTTTGGCTTCAAGTCGTCATGAAGCAAAGCTCACCATTTTAGGGATACCGGATGAACCCTTAATGGCGGCCAAGATATTGACGCCTTTAAGTGAGGCACATATCGAAGTTGATATGGTTGGGCATACCATGAATAAAGGGGACTTGGCGGATGTCAGTTTTACGGTGCATAGACAAGATTATCAAAAGACCTATAACATATTAAGGGCCCTGGCTTCAGACCTCAAGGCTGAAGGCATCGTGGGGAACGATAAGGTTGGAAAGCTTTCTTTGGTGGGGGTGGGGTTACGATCGCATGCCTCTATTGCAAGTCAGATGTTTCAAACCCTGGGTGCTTTGGGAGTCAATATACAGCTTGTCGCAACGTCAGAAATCAAGGTTTCAGTCGTTGTCGATGAAAAATATGTAGATATGGGTGTACGCGCCTTACATGATGCGTTTCAGCTAGGACTGCATAAATAAATTAGGTTCGGAGATTGAGATGGAAAGGAGAGGACAATGTTAATTTTAACAAGACGTGTGGGTGAATCCCTGATGATTGGTGATGATGTGACAATTACCGTACTGGGTGTCAAGGGCAATCAAGTGCGAATTGGTGTGAATGCACCCAAGACAACCAGTGTGCATCGAGAAGAAATTTACAAACGTATTCAGACTGAAAAATTAGCCAAACTGGCGCATCTTGAGGCAACTATGCATCAAACGGGTCATATCCCCCCTGCTGGTAATAAGTCTGAAGAAGATGATGAAGAAGATTAGTGCGAGATGCGGGCGAGTATGTTTCATGGTAGACTCCCTGTGCTGGAGAGATGGCCGAGAGGCTGAAGGCGCTCCCCTGCTAAGGGAGTATGGGGTCAAAAACTCCATCGAGGGTTCGAATCCCTCTCTCTCCGCCATATCTGAAGACGGAAGACAGAGGACAGAAGACAGATAAAATTTATTATGGTGGGGGCGGTTACCACGACAGTCAGGGCACCTCTCGTGGGTGCCCTGACCTTTAAACGGCAGGGGCGACCAGCCGGTCGCCACTACAACATTTTACGTCTCTTAAGGTTTCCTTAAGGTAAACTATGTACAATTTCCAGTCTGTTTATTACTAAAAAGCATTAATTATCATGGCATTAAGAAGACTCACTTTTAAAATTCAACCTCCCTTAACATTGCTAGCTTCTTTTAAAACAGCACTGAAGCAATTAAAAGATAAAATCCCTCATCAAAACCCCCTTGCTCTTGAGTTAAAAACGAATGCAGAAACAATTGCTCAAGCATTAGAAAATTACGTAACCACAGCTGATCTAAATGCAAATATGTTTTATAGAGGGGTAGCGAAAGGAAAATTATTAAAAGCTGGCGCTATGCCAGCTTCGAAATTAAAAAAAAGAAGTAATCTAATCAAAGATGAATTTACTTTAGAGTTAACAGAAATTCTGTTT
>CAZCHZ010000079.1:0-6533 GCA_964498615.1 uncultured Legionellaceae bacterium
TTTTTTTTTTATGTTTTTTAGTTCACATTGCACTGTTAAACGGGAACCTAAAGTGGTGGCTTTTTCTAAGGTGAGGCCCAGAGGTTTTCGAGTGCTAAAATAGGGCAGGAAGCCTTGCCGAGGGAGGTCTGCTATATCTGGGTTAGCACAGGGCTCCTCGATCTGAGCTTTTAGGTCTTTTGCTTTTTTGAGCTCAATTTCTTTAAGCTTTTTATAGGCTGCAACGCGTGCAAGGCCTGTTGCTTTATGCGCATCTAGGGCAGCTCTTTTTTCGGCCATGTCTTTTGCTTCTTGTTCTTTTGCCAAAGCTTTTTGAGTGTCTGTCATGACAACTCTTGCCTGCTTAATTTGAGTTTCGGTAAGCGTCTTTTCTTGAGCTTTAATCATAGCCCGAGTTCTCTTGTCGGTTTTTTCGACATCCTGTTCCACACCAGTCTTAAGAGCAGCTAAAGACTTTTGCTGGTCCAAAAGTTTTGTTTGAAATGTCAGATATTGTACATAAATGGTTTTCATATCTTTCAATAAATTAGCAGCTTCATCGAAATTGCTTTCTTCACAGGCTTTTAGGAGCTTCTGTTCAGTATTTTCAAATCCCTGAACCAAGACAGTTGCATCACGTTGGAGCTCCCTTGCTTGATTGATATGGGATTGCGCCTCATTCAGCCTACGTTGATTGCTGGTGGATATATTTTTCTTCCAATCTTTTTTACCTGTATTTTGGGTTTTTGCATTGAACGCATTTTCCAGGATTTCAATTTTTGCTAAAATTTCATTGAAAATTGAATTTGAGAGCTCGGCAATCGCGTCGCAATTTTTATTATTGTCGGATAAGTGATGAAACTTTTCAGATAATTTATTTGCATCTTCCACAATTTTACTGTTTTTAGCATTTTCTGTCATTAAGGTTTTAGAAGCTTCATATTTTGTTTTTTCTGGAGAGGTGTTCCAGATGTCGGCTATCATTTTTTCAGGGGTCATGAGGGCGGGATCTTTCTGACAACTTTCTAGCAATAACAAAACTACCTTCTGAAAGCGTTCAGATGAGAAATGGAGAGAGATGAAGTTTCTGGATTCGTTTTCATTTGGAACAATATTTAGCAAAAGAATATGATTCGGATTATTTCCGGGAATGGCAATGGCTTTAGCCCTGGCAAAACCTGTGGCGAGATTATCAATAAAACAATTAATAAACGTTTGCGAATAAGCGTCATGGAATATTGTTTCTAAATCAATAAAAAATTTTGCTTGTGCTTGTAATAAGGCTTTAGAACAGTCAAATTTATCATAAGCTGAGATTTGCGCTGTGATAATGTCTTGGAGGAAGTTGGGTTCCTGGGAGCCCATGACCTTTAATAGGGCATTCACAACATTGCAATGATTCTGAGATGCCGCAGCAGAAAGAGCAGTAGCAGAATTCCCCAGCCTGTAATGAGGATTTGCTTTTGCTTCAAGTAGGATTTCCACAATGGATACAAAACCGAGATGTGAGGCAATTATCAAGGGTGTTCTGCCTAGGTTATCGGTATAATCCGGGGAAGCACTTCCTTCAGTTAAAAGTATGCGGGTGATTTCGACATCTTGTCGGATTACCGCAAGCAAAAGCGGTGTCAAAGAGGCATTATCTTCATCTTTTTGCTGATAGTCGAGTGATGGCATGTATTGCACCATTACCTTAACACAAGGCGCATGTTGAAAAGAAATGGTTCTAAGTAAACAAGTACGAATTGCAGGAGTGTTAACATCATATTTTTTGGTTGCCAATAGAAGATCTAACACTTCACTATGACCATGATTAGCTGCAATTTCAGGAGCGCATTCGCCCGCCTTCGTTTTTGCATGATAATTTAGCGAGGCTGCAGTATATATGACAATAAGCATCTCTTTAGAATTGTTTTCAGCAGCAAAATGCAAAGGCGTAAATTGAGATTCTGTGGCTGCTAGATTAACATTCGCTCCCGCCTGGATAAGCCGATTGGCAATAATAGGTTTATCTTTATATGCGGCAACAAGTAGGGCAGTCATTCCAGCTTGATCGACAGCATTAATATTTATTCCAGGAGTTGTTAATAATATTTCAACAATGTCCGCATCTCCCCCATCGACCGCATAATGTAAGATTGAATCGTTTCTTTTGTTTCGGAGATGAACAGATGCGTCAAGCCTTAAGAGTAATCTGAAAATTTGAACACGGGCATGTTGCGCGGCATTCATTAATGCGTTCTGTCCATGCATATCAGCGCCATCTATATTGGCATGATTAAGAAGGAGCGTAAACACAGCAGATGTGTGTCCATGTGTAACCTGATCTCTTAAAGATGCAGCCCAGTTGCGTTTTGTTTTCGAAATAGTCATTTTAAATGAAAAAATTCTCTGCAAACGAGGTGGCAATTTATTTTTTGAAAACTGTTCTTGGAAGGCAATAAAGGAGTCCATATCTCGTTTAAGTAAGAGATCAACCATTTTATGTTGGTTGCTTGAAACTGTTAGGGTTAAAATAGAATGATCATCATAAAGCACTTCATTGATGTCCTGAATTGAAGGCAAAGTATCTTGAAAAGATTTTAAATCGCCAAGATAAATCGTTTTAAATATTTCAGGAAGATTTTTTATTCTGGGCACTAATAATTTAACAATATTATCTCTCCCTAGTATCGCGGCGTATTCAATTAAGGTATATCCATTTTCAGATCTTAATTCGGGATCACCGCCTTTTTCCAGATAATCCAAAACGATCGCTGGGTTGTAAGTATCTGAAAGCAATGCATCACCCCAGAGACTTTCAAATATCTTCTCTGGTCCTAAAGCGCTTTTCCTTGTTTTTGGGTGTATTTGCTTCATTAATATCCCCTATAATTATGTTAGAAATTAGTCAATCAGCTTGTGGCCTATGTTTTTGCTTATTATACAAAATTATGCATGATTTGACGATAGGCTCTTTTTATGAATTAGGTGCTTTCGCGTTAATTTGAATAGCATGGATTTCTTGACCCACGAGACCATCAAGTGCTGCATACACCATTTTATGTCTTTGCAAAGTCGATTTGCCGATAAAATCGGGGCTCTCTATAATCACGGTATAATGGCCCCCCTTGGCGCCATGGCCAATATGATCTGCGCTATCATCAATGATATTTAATAAAACAGGATTTAATGCTGACAATCTTTTCTGCATCATTTCGATCACAGGGGAGGATTTATTCATAAGATTTTGAATCAGTACTTTGGAAAGCGCGATTACGCATAAGAAAAATAGCTTGTCCCAATGCAAAAACAAAAGTGAAAGCAAAAGTACCAAAAAGCTTGAAATTTACCCAAGTATCTGTATCAAAATATTGAGCAACGTAGAGGTTAAGTGCGCCCATCAGGGCAAAAAAGATCACCCAGCTTAGGTTTAAACGTTGCCAGGCCAGCTGTTTTAAGGACAGGCTTTTGCGCAAAACATGTGCGATTAAGGGTTTGCCCATAAATTGACTCACAAGAAATGTAGCCGATAGTAACCAATATACGGCAGTAGGTTTCCATTTAATGAACACTTCATTGCGAAAGAAAAGCGTTGCGCCCCCGAATATCAACACGCACACCAAGGTGATAAGGGGGATGCGCTGAAAATAGCCATGTTGGATCCTCGACATCATTACTTGCAGGAAACTGGCGGCAATAATCACATAAGTCGCAGGGTAGATGCCCCAGAGCTTATAAGCGACAAAAAAGACGATAATGGGAAAGAAATCGAACATAAATTTCATAAGACCTAGCCTCTGTACTTATTTCAGATTGCATAGTAAAGTGTATATGTTAGCCCACATCAAGGCCCATATGCATGCATAATACCGCAAATTCGAACAAAAAGCATCGTGTTGTCTCAGGAATGCGCACGACAGGTGCTTTGCATCTCGGTAATTATCATGGCGCCTTGAAAACCTGGATAAAGTTACAGTCTGAATATGAGTGCTTCTTTTTTGCTGCTGATTGGCATGCGCTTACCACAGATTATGAAACGCCAGCAGACATCAAAAATAATACCATGGAAATTCTGCTAGATTGGTTAGGAGCAGGATTAGACCCACGGCATGCCACCTTGTTTGTGCAATCCCATGTGAAGGAACATGCAGAGTTCGCTTTGCTATTATCCATGATAACACCCTTAAGTTGGCTGGAACGTGTGCCAACATATAAAGAATTAAGACAAAATTTAGCAGAAAAGCATTTAGCCACCTATGGTTTTTTAGGTTACCCCGTTTTACAAAGCGCAGATATTCTCATTTACAAAGCAGAATGTGTGCCTGTGGGCGAAGATCAAGTGTCTCATGTAGAATTAACCCGGGAAATTGCCAGACATTTTAATCATCTTTATGGTCAGGCAAAGGGTGCGATTTTCCCAGAACCAAAAGTTTTGTTAAGCGAAGCTTCTAAAATGCCTGGTTTAGACGGCCGAAAAATGTCAAAGTCCTATCATAATACAATATCTTTAAGAGAAGATCCCAAATCCATCACACATAAAATAAAAACCATGCCAACAGATCCTGCAAGAGTGAGACGTACCGATCCCGGTGAACCAGAAAAATGCCCCGTCTGGCGTTTACATCAGGTATACTCCTCGAAAGATGTGCAGGCTTGGGTACAAACAGGCTGTAGAACGGCGGGCATTGGTTGTTTAGAATGTAAGCAACCCGTCATTGATTCGGTTTTAAACGAACTGGCACCCATTCGTGAGCGTGCAGAACCCTATCAAAAAGATCCTAAAAAGATAAAAATTTTGCTAGAAGAAGGTGCGGATAAAGCGCGTTCTATTGCTAAAGAAACCTTAAAGGATGTGAGGAATATTATGGGATTATTAGCATGACAACAGAAGCACAAGATGTTGTTCTGGAAACCGCACTAAAACAAGATATCAGCACGGAATCGGTAGCAAAAGTCAAAGGCGAACTTTATGGGCAATTGCCTGCGGATCTTTATATCCCGCCAGATGCTATGGAGGTTATTTTAGAAGTTTTTGAAGGCCCCTTAGATCTGCTACTCTATTTAATTAAAAAGCATAATTTAGATATTTTAAATATTCCCGTCAGTGATGTCACCCGTCAATATATGGAATACATTGAGTTAATGACTGTTCTACAGATTGGATTGGCTGCAGATTATTTAGAAATGGCCGCCCTTTTGACAGAAATCAAATCCCGCATGCTCTTGCCAAAACCAGAAAGTTTAATTGAAGAAGAAGATCCCAGAGCAGAACTTGTGCGTCGTTTGCAAGAATATGAACGCTTCAAAAAGGCTGCTGAAAACATGGAAGTGATGCCTCGCTTTGGCAGAGAATGGTTTACAGCAACTGCCTCTACTTCAGATGTCGAGAGAATCAAACATTATCCAGAGGTGGAATTAAAAGAGATTTTATTGGCTTTCAAGGATGTGCTAAAACGCGTTGATTCACAAACAGCCCATACCATTAAACGTGAAGCTTTGTCTGTGCGAGAGCGCATGTCCCGAGTTTTAGAGAAAATTTCCAATGGTGAATTTATCGATTTTGTCGCTTTTTTTGACATTACAGAAGGTCGTTTAGGGGTTGTGGTTACTTTTCTTGCAGTTTTGGAATTATTGAAAGAATCTCTAATTGAATTGGTGCAAACAGAAAATTATGGTCCTATCTATGTGAGGATACATGCGTGAAAGAAACAGAACTTGAACTTGAATCTTTATTAGAAGCGCTATTATTAAGTGCAGGCAGACCTTTAAGTGAAGATGAATTACTGAAAATTTTTGCTGAGGAAGAGCGTCCTAAAAAGACGGAACTCAGAAAGGCGTTAAGTCAATTACAAGAAAATTGCCGTGAACGGGGAGTAAGACTTGTGGAAATAGCCAGCGGCTATCAATTTCAAATCAATCCAAAATGGGCACCTTGGGTGGCTAAATTATGGGAAGAAAAAGCACCGCGTTATTCCCGGGCATTATTAGAAACCTTGGCTTTAATTGCCTATCGACAACCCATCACCCGAGGTGAAATTGAAGATATTAGAGGCGTGTCGATAAGTCCTTCTATTTTCAAAACCTTGCAAGAAGATCGCGAATGGATACGGGTTGTTGGCCACCGCGAAGTGCCGGGTCGCCCGGCTTTATATGCCACCACTAAAGCATTCCTAGATTATTTTGGCTTAAAAGCACTCGATCAATTACCCGCTTTGCCTGAAATTATGAACTTAGATGTGGTAGAATCACAACTTCAAGCTGCACAAACAGAAGAGCAAGTTTTATATGAAGAAAACCCAACCTATGAAGACTTCGAAGCCGATGAAACGTTTGACGACGATGAAGCAGATGAAGTCTATGACGAAGAAGACGCAGACGAAGACTCCGTTTTCGAGGAAGCCGATCCAGACTACAGAGATGATGAAGAGGCCGGCGCTTCATAAACATAGACGCCAAAGCGCAGCAATCTCGGAACAAAATAAATTACAGAAAGTATTGGCTAATCTCGGTTTAGGATCTCGTCGTGAAGTCGAAAGATGGATAAGCGAGGGTCGCATACAAGTTGATGGGCA
>CAZCHZ010000080.1:0-6529 GCA_964498615.1 uncultured Legionellaceae bacterium
AGGCAACCAATGCATGAGAAAATTCATGAATGGTAATGGCGGATAAAAAAGCGATGATGAGTAATATGCTTTGAATTAATTGGTGTCCAAAAGAATAGTGCATAAAACCTCTAACGTGTGTGGTGTCCAGAGAGTATCAAGGTGTGATGTCAATGTTATCGAGTATGCCGCCCACTCCGCTAGGAATGCCCGGTGTTTGAGAAAGATTTGCAGATATCACGGGTAAAGTAACGTCAGTTGCATAAGTGACGCTATAATTAATGTCATTGTTAAAGGCGTAATTTTTTATGACGGCGCTAGTGCTTGGAACACGCTCATCTTTAATGCCAAAGCTTGCATCTATACCCATAGTATTGAAAATTTGATTATTAACTATCTGACATTTGTCGCAGTCGTTGGCAAGCACGATACCATGGGCGATTCCTGAAGTTATGGTTTTCTGATCTTGAATGAGGCAGTTTATGATACTGCTCTTGTGCTCAGCATCAAGCTTAAATCCCGCTGCGTATTGGCCACCGGTATTTAATTCTGAGAGACAATTTTTAAAAACATTCTGGCCGCCACCTTGTGCCAAAAAGCCTATAGATGCCATTTGATTATTAAGGTTGGCGCTTGATTTACATGTAGTTACAAGAATGTCGCTTGATCGATCCAACAACATTCCGCATACCGTCCCGGTTGCTGTTAAATCGCGATTAATATTTTTGTAAAAAATCGCCTCTTCTACCAGGCCGGTGAATGATTGAGTAGACGCAAGTCCTGCCACCATGCCGGTGCCGCCATTGCTCGCGATAGTAGTTTTTTCAACTTGGAAAGCACACCAATGGTCGAACATAATACCGTACGCCTGCGCAGTTGTGCCTGCGTCACTAAAAGCAACATAACAATCCTTTACTTTTCCCAATAGTCCATGTGTCATTCGGATACCATAGGCAGGGTTGCCGTCGACACCGGTACAGGTGTTAACGTAAGTGTTGGCGACAGTAGCTCCAGTAATGCCATAACCATTTGGTGAACCTTCTAAAAAAATGCCGCCTGCGTTGCAAGATTGAATTCTGCTATCCCAGACGCTGATGCCGCTACAGGCGTCATAGACGTGGATGCCAACGCCCGATACATTTTGGATGTTGACGTTTTTGATCGCAACATTGTTGCACCCGGTACCGACAAGAATTGCATCAAGACCTGGATACATAGCATTCGAATCTTGTGTGATGATGTGGTTGCCAAAATCAAGCGTGACATTGCTTGCCGAGATTTTAAAAATGGAATCGTTGGGGATAGTGGGAGTATAGCTGGTGTCATAAGTAATGTGATAAGTTCCTGATGTCGTAATCACAATGCTTGACTGCAATTGAAAAATGGTTGTCAGAAATATGCAACATAGAACACGTTTAATCATCACGGCAATTTCCTCTCATGGCGTCACATTTATATTTTCATAATTAGCTGCGCTAATATTGGTAAATCCAGGGAATGCAGACATGTTAACATTGGTCACGGGTAGCATTACTCCTACAGGATAGGTAACGCTGTAATTGGTACCGTTATTAAAGGCGAGGTTGGCCAAGATTAGATTCGTGCTTGGGTTTCGTTCGTCGAGGATGCCAAAGGTTGCGCTTGTACCGCTGTTACTAATAATTTTATTTTTCTCAATGTAGCATTGTCCGCACGTTCCGCTTAAAAGAAAACCGTAGGCCGTGCCAGCACTTGTTGCTGTGTTCCCCCGGACTTCATTTTTGGTGCATAAGGACTGATATTCATTATTCAAAAGAAAGCCTGCGCATTGTTGGGTTGCCGAATTAAATCCTGCGATGGAGGTTTCTACAACATTTTTTTGTCCGTCTTGTAAAGCGATGCCGTAACAGTAGGAACTTGTGTTCGTATTGGCAGAACCTCTGCAGTTGGTCATCAAAACGCTACTTGACTGGTTAATCCAAAAGCCAAAAGCACTGCCGGAATACGTGGTATCGTGGTTAGTATTGTTTTCTGCAAAACAGTTATTAATAAAGACTTTGGTGCTTGCCGTGCAGGCTACGCCGGCCGCTATTCCTGAGCCGCCGTTTGATGCGATAGTGCAGTTGGTCATTGAAACCTGTTGTGAATTTTCAATGCTTACTCCATAACCTGAACTGGTGGTGCTTGCATCATTTTGTGCAAAGATGCAATTGTCTACGAGCAAGGATGCGGCTTTAATTGCACGTAACCCATAGGCAGGACTTCCTGCTGCGCCTGTACAGGTTAGTGTTCGTGAGTTTTTAATCTCAACACCGATGACACCGGGCACGGTGCCGTTAAGCAAAATGCCGCTGGTTTGGCAGCCCTCGATCCAGCAGTCTAAAATTCTTACTTTCGAACAGGCGTTGCCAATCTTTATACCAACTCCGCTGAGATTTTTAATGAAAGCATTTTTTATGGTGATATTGCTTTGAGCCGCGCTGATGGAGACTCCATCAATACCGGTTTGGGTGTTGCCAAAGCCTTGGCCAATGGTGAAGCCTTGGAAATCTAATGTTACGTTACTGGCATCAATACGGATGACGGGATCGTTATTTATGTCTGGATAATAATCGCGCGCATAGGTAATAAGATGGAGTCCCGGCTGAGAAATAATCACTTGTGGCGCATAAAGAGTTTGAGCGATCATGCCGATAGATACTAGGAAAATATAAAAATGCTTCATGTTTTCTACCTTTACAGCGGTGGGAATGAAAGATTTGCAATGTTGCTTGGTTGCGTGTTGAGCGTATTAACTAAAAATTGCAGAAATACGTTCTTGGTGAAACGATAGTTTATGTCACTGCTAAAAGCACTATTTTGAACAATTACATTTTGTGCGCCAGATGCACTTATACCAATGCCACGACTAAGTCCAAAAGTGACAATGCCTCCACGGATATTGGATATGTGATTTTCTCTGACGGTGCAAAGCTTAGGGAAGGTGAGCCCCGTTAAAATTTTAAGTTGTTGAACGCCGGCTGCGCCACCTATTGCGATGGCCTCACCATCTACAGACCAATCAAGAGAGTTTACGTTGGAGCCGTGAGAAAATGTTTGAGCTTGAACAAGGGTTGTTCCATCGAAAGTGAAAACCTGTACCTCATTGCCACCACCCGTTTGTTGTCCGGAGACCAAAAATCTACCGTCTGCAGACCAGCCTGATGCGTTAACCGTAGCGCCGGTACTTGCATCTCTGGATGCCGCTGATGTGAGTGAAGAGCCGTTAAACGCAAGAGCTCGCAAGGTCACTGCGCCCGATGCAGCGCCCCCTTGGGCTAGAAATCTCGCGCTTGGTGAAAAGGCGACCTCGTTTACGGTAGCACCGTGGTCGAAATTGGCGAGGGAGGATAGAACAGTAGTTGCGGCACTACTTAAGGTAAAATCAAGAACACGCGTGGTGACACCACCTGAAACAATACCGCCCATGGCTATATATTTCCCATCTGCGGACCACGAAACGCTATTCACCGTAGCGCCATGAACAAATGTTGCGATTGCTGTTGCTGCGACAGCAGTGACTTGTGGTTCAATCACGCGGACCTGTGGGCTTACATTAAGTCCCACGGCAATAAAACGGCCATCCGGTGACCAGCTAATTGAAAAAACCTCGTTGGTGCCACCGGCTATGGCGAATGTGCCTGCCGGTATTAAATTGGTGCCGTCAAACTTGAATACGCTCACTCCTATGTTTGCGGTTTGAAGCGTGCCGGCTGCAACAAAGTTGCCATCGGGCGACCATGCTATTGCGTTAATCCTTGCAAGCGGCACGGAAGGTGCTGACTGCACGAGAGTATTATTAACATATTCAAATACTCGTAAATTAAATGGAGCGGCGTTTTCTCCGGTTGCTACATAGCGTCCAGTAGGAGACCACGCAACGGCATTAAGGGTGACACCTGTTACAAATTGGGTTGTGCTGGTGATGGTGTTTAAAATATTTTGCATTTGTATGCCGTAGACAAAGACATTTGAAGAGGTGCTGTCCAGCGCAAGGCTATTAGTTATTTTATTCTCAAGAATCTGATTGCCAGATGCCGTTGATTTGAGGGAGATACCGGCAACAGTGTTGCTGGATGTGGTGGCGCTGCTAAAAATGTTTTCAATGAGGTTGCTTTCTACAAGATTGAACAAGCCATCAATTTCGATACCGTAAGAATCGGATTGAACGGAGCGTACGCTGTTAATAATGTTGCCTTTTATGATGCATTGATGTGCGTTGTTGAGGTTGAAGCAGTGTGCGGTAAGGGTTGCTATAGTGTCAAGCGCCTCACAACCAATTATTTCACATCTGGTGCAAGTAGCTAGTTCTGCGACATCAAGTGTATTTGGGCTCGTACTATTTTGTGTAAAGGTGCAATCTTTTATTTGTACGTTAACGCAGTGCGAAAGGGTAATGACATTATCGGCCGCAGCTCCTTGGCAGTTATTAAGGAAAGCACAATTTTTGACCACTGAATTTCTTATGAGTGAGTTAGGGAGCCCTGAGATATTTATAGCGCGATTGTCGCATGAAATGGTCGCAATGTTGTCGATGGTAATTCTGGCACATCCTTGGCCAATGCCAATGCCGGTGCCGGTAATATTTTGAATATAGCCATTTTTAATACTGACATTAGTAAGATTTGGGCTAACGGTGATACCGGTCAATCCGGCGACTAAGTTGCTTTGTGTAAGAGTGTGGCCACCAAGATTGAGACTGACATTGCTGGCGCTGATTTGAACGATGGTGTCATTGGTACCTACTGGTGTATAGTTAGCATCACCACTAATATCATAGTCGCCCGTTTGAGTTATGGTCATGTACGGCGCATATAGGTGCGGCGTTGCATAACTGACGATAAGAAAAATGAGTAACGACTGTCTAAATTTCATTGGAATCCTCACGGTATAACATCAGCGTTACCCCACGCACCTGAGCCAGCGCCGCTGTTATTCAAGTTCGTTGTATTGCGATCGAATACCGTGCCCACAGGAACACCGGACATTTGGTTTGCTTGTGTTGTGCCATTGTTGAACGCGGTATTTTTGGAAAACATATTGGTGGTGCCAACGACAACTCTAATACCGAATGAGCTTGCAGTATTGACGCCTATGTTTCGGACAAATTCACATTCTCGGATTGACCAGTTGCTGCCGCCAGTTCCTGTTTGGAATACGAGGCCATGAGCGCCATCATTTGTTGAAGTATTAAATGATCCAACGCAACGGAGCATGCTGCAAAAGTCAACGCCATTATTTACAGAAAAACCCGATGCGACACCAGCTGCACCGGTAGCACTATTGCGTTGTGAGATACAGCCTATAAAAGAATTATTGACGACGTTGGTTGGTCCTGTGAGACGAAAGCCATCAGTAGAGCCAGCAGTATTGCCCAATGCTTTGCAGTCAATGAAGAGGTTGGCAAAACTATTACCCGTGAGATGAAAACCTGTGGATCGGGATGGATCGGCAGAAGGTCCAGCATTTTCGAAGGCCATGCAATTGCGGAATACATTAAATGCATTCCCCGCGCCATTAAGCGCAAAGGCGGTCATGGTAAGCCCAGTTCCAAGAGCCGTGTTATTGCGTACGAGACAATCTTCAAACAAACAGGTTGAAGAAGTTGCTATGTCAAAGCCCATAACTCCCGTTCCCACGTTGCTTAAAACATCAATGTCTCTGAAATCGCATTGTAAACTATTATCAATGCGGACAGCGGATAAAGTATGAGAACTCAAGCCACTATTATTAATGCGACAATTGCTCACTTTAACCTTGGAACATTGCAAAAGATTTAAAACAAAATCACCTGTTGCTCCGCGACAACAATTTAAAAGCGAACAATTTTTTATTTCTGAGTCGGCTACTTGAGTACCTGAAACACCGGCTATGTTTATAGCTCGTAGATCACAAGAAAATGTCACGATGTTGTCGATGGTGATTCTGGAACAGCCTTGGCCGATGCCGATGCCGGTACCAGTAATATTTTGAATGTAACCGTTTCTAATAATGATGTTGGTTAAATTTGGATCGACGCTAATACCGTTGAGGCCGGCGGTTGTGTTTCCTTGAGTGAAAATTCTTCCGCCAAGGTCGAAAATAACGTTACTTGTCGAGATCTGAATGATTGAGTCGTTAGTTGTGCCTGGAGAGTAGGTGACATCTTCACCATACAGATAATTACCTGGTGTTGAAATTGTTTGAAAGGGTGCGTAGAGCAGGGAGCAATTACTCAGCAAAAAAATAATTAGTATGTAGTGCTTCATTATCATACTTTACCCAACCGATACGTTACTCCATGGGTTACTCAACGAACCATTGATGTTAACAATCGCAGCGGCATTTTGAGTTGAGCCTCCCGGAAATTGACTATACTGCGTTGTATTTTTTCCTGCAAAGTTTCTTGAAAACACATGGCTTGTGCTGTTGTTAGGATCAAGTCTAAAACCTACTGAATGACGTGATGATTGGCAGTCACGGATACTGCATTGAGACCCTTGATCTATTTGAATACCGACAGACGTTGATCCGGCGCCGGTTGAGTTATCAG
>CAZCHZ010000081.1:0-6484 GCA_964498615.1 uncultured Legionellaceae bacterium
AAAGAAAAATTATTGGCTCTTAGAGATGGCTATGTTAACATGGGTAATGTTTTATTAGATAAAGATAATTTTGCAATTATCAAGGCGGCTATAGCCTATGTGCGGCAAAAAGAACTTATCGGTTTGGAAAAAGAAACAACGGTAGAACTTGAAAACGCAACGGACGAAATCTTTGGAAGATTTATTGCACAAGCGTATAAAGAGCAAGAGAAAAAAGAAGCAATGGACTTGCCTGACGCTCAACCAGATGTGACCTTAGCAATTAATCTAGCACGTGCAATTCAAAAAAATGAAGATCAAGAATTAGAGGATTTTATTGTTAGGCTACGCACCTTGGAATTTGATGACGAGGGTGAATTGCTTGGGTTAGATGGTTTTCCTGAAAAAGGGCTTCTGATTGATCTTAAACATGCATTAAACACAGAGCTCAAAAATGCAAAAAGAAACAATTTGTCTCAAGATGATCTTGAAGTAATCACGCGCGCGGTTTGGTATGGTAAAAAGAAAAAAATTAAGGACGAAGCTGATTTTCAGAGAACTAGAGGTAAAATACAAAAATCACAGGAACCTGTTTTGCTTGATAGAAAAGAAAGAGCAGAATCTGTAGCAAAAAATGAAGAAATAGCTGAGTTACGGAGTATTTCGGCTGCAGTGGATGTTGACTTTCCTGATGAAATTGATGCGTTATGGATTGCTGACGAAATTATTCCTAGTTTTGATCAAACCCAAGATTTTAAGGATAGATTTCTTAGGGTTATGGAGCATGCAGATGAAAATATTTTTGTACCTAAAGCGTTAAGGCAACAATATTTAGATGTGTGTGATAAAATTAAAAACGGCATTGCCTTATCGGAAGACGAGCAAGGCTTGATGGATGCAGTATTTAAATACTATTGCATGAATGATGTGGAATTGCGTCATCATGAACCAAGATATCAAGCGCAAGAAAAACAGTTTATAGAAGGAATGATACGCTTTTTGAGTACTGTTCATTCTGAAGGCGATGATGCCTTGTTGCAAACATATAAAGTAATTTTTGAAAAAAAGAAAAAAAATGAAGATTTGTCTTTGGTTGAACAGCAATTATATGATACCGCGCGCGCGCAATATTTTTCAGAAAAACCTGAAGAGTCTCAGGCTCTGTATGAAGAATATTCTATGGAAAAAGTAAAAGAGCAAAAATACATAGAAGCATTCGGAAAATTTATTGCTGATTTTATACGAAGAGGAGATTTGGAGGCTGAGGGTTATGATAAAAGCCAAATTGAAATGCTAGGAGAGATTAATAGAAAATTATTACATACGCCAGATCCCTTGCCTTTGGATTCAAGGGAAAATATATTGATCCGTTTGTTTTATAAAAAATACAAAACACAGGCTGATCAGGTGATAGAAGATCTTAAGCGTAAATTCGGATTGGTTGATCTTAGAACAGATCAAGAAAAAGCGCAAGCGATTAAAGCAAGAGTTGCAGATGAAAATTTAAAAATAATGGCTTTGGAATTTGTTGCTGCAATAAAATTGCGCGCTACCAAAAAAGTTGATGGAAGTAAGAAAGAAGAACAGCCAATCAATCTGGATCTTATTAGTGAAGGTGAGATTATAGAGTATGTTTACTGTAAACATGTATTGAACCAGGATCTCTCCTTGCTAGCAGATCAGGCAGAGAAAGCAAAAGAAGAAAATGCAATTAAACGTAAGTTTGTGATGGCTGTTGAAGATGCAATGCGTAAAGGAAAAACATATAGTAATGAAACCATCGTTGACTATGTGTTATTTAAAGAACATTTGGTAATATCTCCTGAAATACAGGAAGAATTTTGGAATGCAATTGAAAATATGGTAGATAATAATAAATCACTGCGCCGTGATGAATGCCTTGAATATCTAAGAACACTTACTGTCGCAAAGCAATTGGGAAGAGTAAAGCCGGAATTTTTGGCGAAATATCAAGATTGGATCCCGGCTGAAACTTGGTTAGAAATGGGCGAGGGACGAGAACGCAAACTAAAAGCCTTCCAGTTATTTAAGCAAAAACTAAAAGATATGCCTACTTCAAGAAAACCATTACGACCAAGGCCACCTGGACCACCAAAAGAGAAATAATAAATTTAAGATGACTAACTTAGTTAAATATCTATAAAGTTTATAGTTATTACTTAATGGGAAATTTAAAGTCATCAATGCTTTTGAAACGCTCTACCTCTGTCCAAATCTATCGTCGTTTGCTAAAGGCTGCCCTGCCTTATTGGTGGGCTTTTGCTCTTGGCATCGTGGGTAATGCCTTATATGCTGCATCAGATGGTTGTATAACTTATTATTTTAAGCCTCTTATCGAAAAGGGCTTTATTGTCAGGGACGAAGCTTTTATCCGCTTTATTCCCTTTGTCGTGATTGCTTTTTTTCTGGCACGTGGGCTTGCCTATTTCCTGGCCAGTTATTTTATGTCTTGGGTGGGGCGCAGTGTGGTGCGGGATTTTCGAAAGAAGATGATAGCGCAATTGATGCGTTTACCGTCTTCTTATTATGATCAAAAAACCTCTGGTGAGATTTTATCTAAAATTAATTACGATACGGATCAAGTAGCTGAAGCCATTAGCGAAGCCATCACCAGTACCATTCGAGGTGTGTTAACGACAGTGTCTCTTGTCGTGGTCATGTATAATTTAAATGCTAGAATTACTATGTTATTGATTGTGGCTGTTCCGGTATTAGCGATTTATATCAACAAGATTAGCCGTAAAATGCGAAGGCATAGCGGGGAAATTCAAGTCACCATGGGGCGGGTAACACATGTTGCAGGCGAAGTAATTGGAGGTTATAAGGTGATCCGTACTTTTGGGGGCAGCGAATATGAAAACCAACGCTTTGGTGAAGCTGTCGCTGCCAATTGGGCGCAGGAAATGAAGATGACATCCACTGCCGCTGCCAGTGTTTCAGGGATGCAATTGATTGGTGTTTGTGCGCTTGCGGGCTTTTTATATATTGCGACTTTAGAATCAGGCAATTGGTTGGGTACAACCACCATGACAGCGGGTACCTTTGTTGCAATGGCAACGGCTATTTTAGGATTATTACGTCCAATTAAACAAGTTGCTGTTGTGAATAGTATTTTACAAAAGGGTATTGCTGGCGCTAAAAGTATTTTTGCTTTATTAGATGAAACACCAGAACAGGATTCTGGTGAAAAAATCTTAGATCGTGCGAAGGGCGCCATTGTCTTTAAGAATGTCAATTTCCAATATCCTTTTCAAGTGAAAAAAGCCCTAGTATTAAAAGAGATTAATTTTGTTGTTCAACCGGGCGAAACTATTGCCTTGGTGGGTACCTCGGGTGGGGGGAAATCGACCTTAGTGTCCTTGTTGCCAAGATTTTATGATTGTACAACAGGTAGTATCACATTAGATGGCGAAGATATTCGTAATTTGCGTCTAAGAGATTTACGAACACAATTTGCTATGGTTACCCAGCATGTTGTTTTATTTAATGATACTATTGCTAATAACATTGCTTATGGTGACATGCGTAAGGTAAGCAAGGGTGAATTATACAATGCAGCAAAGTTAGCGCATGCCCTAGAATTTATTGAAAAATTACCTAAAGGAATGAACACTGAGATTGGTGAAAATGGTGTACGTTTATCGGGCGGGCAAAGGCAGAGATTGGCCATTGCGCGTGCAATTTTAAAAAATGCGCCAATTTTAATTTTAGATGAGGCAACCAGTGCTTTAGATACAGAATCAGAACAACACATTCAAGCTGCATTAAAGAGTTTGATGAAAAACCGTACGACTTTTGTGATTGCGCATCGACTATCGACGATAGAACATGCAGATAAGGTATTAGTGGTTGATGACGGTCGTATCGTAGAGTTTGGCACGCATAAGGAATTGCTAAGCCAAAATGGACGTTACCTGGCTTTGCAAGAAGCGCAGTTGACAGAGTTTTCACGGAATAAGGAAGCAGAGGTTTTGCAGTGAAAGAACATTTTAAGGGCATAGCACTCAGTTTAAGAAAAATGTTATTAGATCTTTGGTATGGTGATAAGCCTAAATATCAAAAGATATTCTTATTTATTTTGTTGCCCTTTTCATTTATTTATTATTTAATTATCACCTTACGAAGAAAAAGTTATCAACATAATCGTCTTGCATCCCATACTTTTAATGTTCCTATTATTGTGGTGGGCAATATAACAGTGGGGGGAACAGGCAAAACGCCTTTTGTCATGCATCTGGTTTCTTTGTTAAGGCAAAAAGGCTATAAACCCGGAATAGTATCAAGAGGTTATCGAGGAGAGGGAAGGGAAGACTTTTATTGGGTGAATGAAGAAAGTGATCCGAGGCAGGTAGGGGATGAGCCCGTTTTATTGGCTAAACGCTTACGTTGTCCCTTGGTGGTTGCTAAAAAGCGTCCTCTGGGCGTGGAGGCATTATTAGATTCAGGATCTGTGAATATTGTGATTTCAGATGATGGCTTGCAACATTATGCCTTAGGGAGAGACATTGAAATTGCGCTTCTTGATAGTCATAAACCCTATGGGAATGGTTTTTGTTTACCGGCAGGTCCTTTGAGAGAACCTATTACTCGACTATCTTCAGTAGATTTTGTGATGTTGAATGGTGAAAAAGTTCCGGAACTTAGCGAATATGCGATGACATTATCACCCATCATGTTATATAACGGTGCAGATCCAAAGAAATCTAAGCATTTGGAAGATTTTAAAGGACAGACCGTGCATGCTGTGGCAGGCATTGGGAATCCTTCGCAATTTTTTTCCTTATTAGAAAAAGCGGGTATAAAGGTAATACCCCATCCCTATCCCGATCATCATGATTTCACACGAGAAGATATTGTATTTTTAGATGAACATCCCGTTTTCTTAACAGAAAAAGATGCGGTAAAGTGCCAAGGTTTATTACAATTCAATCATTGGGTATTGCCCGTGGAAGCCAAGGTTGATGCGGAATTCGATACTCGCTTTTTAAATGTGTTGCAGGAAAAACGTCATGGATAAAAAATTATTGGATATTTTAGTTTGTCCCATTTGTAAGGGTGCTTTAATTTATCGTAGTGATGCAAAAGAACTGGTTTGTCGTTTTGATAGACTTGGGTTTCCAATTAAGGATGGTATTCCCGTAATGCTTGAAAGTGAAGCACGAGAAATGACAAGTCAAGAAATAGAAGCTTTGGTGTAACACTCTACCCTCACCCCAACCCTCTCCCGCAAGCGGGAGAGGGGGACATGGGAGAGGGGTACAATAAATATAAAATACATATTTCAATGTTTCGATAACACGATATTTTTACTATCAGTTTTTCGTACCCATCCATGTTTACCCTCCCTCTCCCGTTCACGGGAGAGGGTGCCCCGTAGGGGCGGGTGAGGGTTAATTTATAAGGGCATGTACACTAATCTTTGAACTTATATTAGTAATTAATGTCAAATATTGGTAGGTAATATTAATATAAAGAGGTATATAAAATGAGTGTAACACCGCTTGATCAAGTAAAAAAAATGGAAAAAAATTTGGCAGAAAAGCAAGCTAAGCTAGATCTTATTGAAGCAAACATCGCACACCTCATAAAGACTCTCGAACCTTTGTTGACTTTCAGAAAGAGAATAAATGAACGTAAAGAATCTATTAAAGAATTTGCGGGTTTGTTGAAAGCGGATGATAAAGATGGGCCGCAAATAATAGAAATTATTCATAAAGTTTGCGAAGGTACACCATCAGAAGAAGAGCGATTGAAGGTGATCGAGAAATTTTCAAAGACTACTGATAAGGGCGATCTTTTAAAAAAGCTGATCGACGAGTTAAGTGCTTACAAAAACAAAGAGAAAATGTATATGGAAGGACTTGGTGTAAATATCGAAGGACGTAGTGAGGAGGTTACTGGAGGGCCAGATGTAAAAAAAATTGACAGAGCATTAGAGCAGGCGAAAAACGAGCGTCGAGAAATGGTTTTAGGAATAAAAAAATTAGAAAGAGAACTACATGCTGCGATTAAGGACTTGCCACCAGCATTACTCGTAGAGCGTCAATTAAATATAATAGATAAAAAAGCTCAAGAACGAATAGACAAACTTAAAAAAATTAAAGAACGTATAAGAGCACTAGAAATTGACAAAGATAATGAAAAGGGTTTATGGATTATCAATGCAAAAGGGGCAGAGGAAAAACTTCATGAGCTTCGTGTTTATCTTGAAAAAGAGGAAAAATCAGCCATGGATTATTTCGATCTTCTTAATTCATTGAAAAAAGATTTGGTCAAAAAGAGGAGAGCGGTAGACTCTTCTGATAAGCCAGCTAAGGATCAGGGTAAAAAGAAAATTTAATTAACTACATTAAGTCTGGATGCCAGCCTGCGCTGGCATGACAGCATATTTTATTCGTCGTCATCATCCCTGGGTAAATGCGTATGCACGATGATGGGTTCATCATTATGTGGTATATGTTGCGGCACATGATGATGCTGAACA
>CAZCHZ010000082.1:0-6478 GCA_964498615.1 uncultured Legionellaceae bacterium
GCCAGAATTCGGGTACACCATCTCTGAAATTGAGAGTTTAGGATTACGAATATCAGCTCGAATGTCATCAAGACATGGTTTTGCAAAATTTGGAAGTGATATGGCGATTGCGCTCGGCCAGGAACTGATTAAATTAACTGAAATTTTTGAAAATGAAAAGCCAGATTTTTTAATGGTGTTGGGAGATAGAGGGGAGATGTTAGCAGCAACTTTAGCTGCGGTACATTTAAATATTCCCATTATTCATATACATGGCGGAGAGCGTACAGGATCAATTGATGAATCCATTAGACATGCAATTTCTAAGTTGGCACATTATCACTTTGTTGCAACTGAAAATTCTAAGAAACGATTGATGATGATGGGAGAAAAGGAACATCATATTTTTGTGACCGGGGCACCAGGATTAGATGGATTGCAACAAGTATTACGTTTTTCTAAAGAAGATTTGTGCGGCATGGAAGGATTTTCTGCTTTACGTCCAATAGCTGTCGTTCTGTTTCATCCCGTGGTACAAGAAGCTGCGCTGGCTTCGAGACAAATAATTGCAGTGATGCAGGGTGTTTTATTAAATAATTTGCAAGTAATTTGTATGAAACCAAATGCAGACCATGGTGGTCAGAGTATATATAATGCTTTAATTAAATATGAAAAACATCCCAATGTTCGAATGCGTACCCATATGGAGCGCGCGGAATATGTTTCATGGCTGGCAGCGGTGGATATTATGGTCGGAAATTCTAGTAGCGGTATTATAGAAGCGGCAAGCTTTGGATTGCCGGTGGTAAATGTTGGTTCTAGACAACAAAATAGAGAACGTAATAATAATGTTGTTGATGTGCCGTCTATAGATGCGGAAACGATAGCAAAAGCTGTTAAAGTAACGCTTTGTAATGGTAGAAAAATTGTGGAAAATATTTATGGAGATGGTAGCGCTGCAAAGCGAATATTAAATTTGCTACTTACCTTACCTATTAGTTTGGAATTGTTGGAGAAAAATAATGAGTACTGAAGTAAGACATTCACTTATTATTGTAGGCGCTGGTGGACATGCAAAAGTTGTATGCGAAGCCGCACAGTCTATTAATAAGTTTGCATTTATTGAAGTCAGAGATGATGATCCTCTCAAAAATGACATTGAGTTGCTTCCCAGCATATTCATTAAATCGCCCATTGGTGATCTAAATATTTCAAAAGCGAGCATACATGTTGCCATTGGAAATAATGCTGCACGTGCTTTAAAAGGTAACATGTTGCAATCACAAAACTTGTTTACAGTTGTACATCCAAAAGCTATAGTGTCTCCTTATGCAAAACTTCATTTTGGAGTCTTTGTGGCAGCCAATGCCATTGTTGGCGCAGGGTCTGTTGTATACAATGGTGCAATTGTGAATCATGCTGCTATCGTTGATCATGATTGTCAGATAGGGGCGTGGTCCCACATTGCTCCCAATGTTACTTTAGGAGGGGGTGTTTTTATTGGCGAAGGTGTACTTATCGGTGCAGGTGCTGTAGTGTTACCAAAAATAAGAATTGGTCCGCACGCAATTGTTGGTGCTGGTGCTGTTGTAACAAAAGATGTGTTGTCTAAACAAATCGTTTGCGGAATTCCTGCAAAACCAATGAGAGTTGAAGAATGCATGACATAGATGAATTGTTGGTTAAAGAAAACTTATCATTGAAAGATGCTATGCGGAAACTAAATGAAACTTCTGCAGGTATTTTATTAGTGGTTAATGAAAAGGGGCAATTAAAAAGAACAGTAACAGATGGAGATTTAAGACGTTTACTATTACAGAATAGAACGTTAACAGATGCGTTGTCCCGTTTGCCGGATGTAAAACCTAAGGTTGTTCATGAAGATGCGTCTGAAACTTTAGCAATGGATAGAATGAATGAATTGGAAGTTGATCATTTACCTGAGGTTGATGTGAATGGAAAACCAGTATATTTATGGAGAAGAAAAGATATTCATTCTAAGATATTTTTATCTCCACCACATATGGGTGAATTAGAAAACGAATATGTCCAAGAAGCTTTTGCTTCCAATTGGATTGCACCATTAGGGCCAAATGTGGATGCTTTTGAAAAAGAAATGGCAGAATATCTTGGTGTTGCAAGTGCTGTGGCAGTGATTTCTGGCACTGCTGCAATTCATCTTGCGCTCTGTGTTTTAAATATTAAAGCAGGCGATTATGTTCTGTGTTCTGATTTGACATTTATTGCAAGCGCCAATCCAATTTTATACCAAGGCGCACATCCTGTTTTTATTGATTCTGAGCCTGATACCTGGAATATGTCCCCAGTCGCGCTAGACAAAGCATTCCATGAAATGAAAAAAAGAGGCTTAAGTTTACCAAAAGCCGTGATTGTTGTAAATATATATGGACAAAGCGCAGATTATGATACTTTGTGCTCTATATGTGATAGACATAATGTTCCCATCATTGAGGATGCTGCAGAGTCTTTGGGTGCTACCTATAAGCATCAAGCGAGTGGGACACTCGGAAAAATAGGGATTTATTCATTTAATGGAAACAAAATTTTAACAACCTCGGGAGGTGGCATGTTAGTTTCCAATGATAACGATTTGATTAAAAAAGCTTGTTTTTTATCAACGCAAGCACGAGAAGCTACACTACATTATGAACATCGTGTGTTGGGATATAATTATCGTATGAGCAATATTTTGGCAGGCATTGGAAGAGGACAAATGCATGTTTTAGCCAAACGTGTTCAAGCACGACGCAGAATTTTTCAATATTACAAAAAAAATCTTTCGCACATATCCGCAATCCAATGGATGCCGGAAGCAGAGTATGGTTATGCTACACGTTGGTTAAGTGTCATGCTTTTGGATCAAGACGAAACGTCATTAACGCCGGAAAAAATAATAAATTACTTTAGTGGTCGTAACATAGAATTACGTCATGTATGGAAACCTATGCATCTTCAACCATTATTTTCAGGATGCTTATTTTATAATCATGAAAAAAATCAGAGCATTTCTGAAAATTTATTTAAACAGGGTGTGTGTTTGCCTTCAGGATCTAACTTAACACAAGCAGATCAAGATCGCATTATTGAAATTTTAACTGAGTTGTTTATGAGGTCATAGGGAGGATTTGAAATGCAGCAACAAGACAATCAAGAAATCAGTTATATTGGATTGTTTTACATTATCTATAAATATAAAAAAATCTTAATTAGTATTATGGCTGTTGTTAGCCTGGTCTGTTTTGTTTGGATGTTCACATTACACCAGCAATATCAAGCAACGTTGTATCTTAAAATGGGAAACATCCTATTAAAGGACGGTGAGGTTAGTCTATTAGAACCTGTCAGCGAGAGCATTATAAAATCAGAAAATATGTACACCAAAGTCAATATTTTGAAAAAGTTATCTATTGACTCTAATGATGGACAAGGGAAATTATTTATGAAATCATTAAAAATTATACAACCCGACATGAATGTACCAATACTATCTATTAGTTTATGTGCGTATTCAGAAGAGCTTGCGTTGAAATTAGTAGATGCTGTTTCTCAAGAAATTATTCAATCGCATTATGTGATTTTTGATAATATAAAACAAAAAGCTAATAGCGAAATAAAACTAATTGAGAATCAAGAAGAATTTATTAAGCAATTATTATTGCTGCCACAAGCTACAGGAGATAAAAGCCCGCATGTGGTTTTGCAAGAAAACAACCAATTTGTGTTTTCTAAATTTTTAGAAATTGAATCAGCCTTGAGAACTCAAAAAAATCAATTATTAAACTCTATTAATATGATGACGATGACTCATCCGACATCAAAGCCCTTAGTGCTAAAGTATCCTGGTAATATATTTAATAAGGGGTTATTTTTGGTATTAATTATGTGCTTAAGTTTCATATTATCCACTTTAGGCTTATCAATAATGGAAAAATTATTAGCGATTAAGCGTCTCATGTTGATACAAGGCTAGAATTTTTTGATGAATAATGTCATTTGAAAAATTAGCTTTGATGTGAAGCTGACCTTGTCTGCTCATTTCATTTCTTAAATCTTGATTTGCAACGAGTGTAGTCAAAGCTTTGGCTAACGCCTGACTCTCTTTTGCGGGCATAAGTAACCCATTTTCACCATTTTTCACAACTTCTCGACACCCCGGCACATCCGTTGTCACAATCGCCCTCCCACAACTTGCTGCTTCTAATAAAGATTTCGGTAATCCCTCACGATAAGAGGGCAACACAGCAATATGACAGTCAGCATAGGCTTTTGCTACATTCTCACAATGTCCTCTCCAAATAATCAGCCCTGCATCATGCCAAGCTTGCAGTTGTGCCTTTGAAATTGCGGCAGGATTTTCATGATCAGGTTCACCATATAAAATTATTTTGGCTGGTGTATGTTGAGTTTGTAATATTTTGGAAGCGGCTACAAGTTCACCAATCCCTTTGTCCCAAAGCATTCTGGATACGCAAGCAATGATCACAGGTGGTTCAGCTGGCATAGGTTTTACAGGGAAGACATTCAGATCAATACCCGATCCTGGTATCAAAACCGCTTTTTCTTTCTTTAAAGAAGCTGTATGAACCAAAGTATCAAGATCATCTTGGTTTTGTAGAATAACAGTGGTGTTAGGTTTATTGAGTAATATCTTTAATAGATAACAAGTGAGAAAAAGTAAAATTTTCTTATAAACTCCCCCCTTTGAAAAAGGGGGGAAGGGGGGGGGTTCTGAATCAGTAAATAAATATCCCAATCCTCCCAAGGCATTAATTACCCTAGGCACTTTACAAATATTTGCGATCATAGAACCTAAGATCACTGGCTTCATCGCAACATGATGTACGATATCGGGTTTAAAACTATTATAAATTTTATATAATTCCCTTAATGATAAATATTGTCGCCAAGGATGAATACCGGATCGGGTAAAATAATGTAATGGAAAAACTTGAATACCCGCTTTTTCAATTTTTTTTTGATGATGAAGACAACGTGTAGCCACAGCCACATCAAAGCCTGCTCTTTTTGCAGCCTTGGCGAGATCTAGACGATGAGAACAAAAATAATTAACGGTGGCGACAAGATACAGTAGGTTTGTCATGAAACTAGAGTGACCAGTAAAGACTGTCTTCTGGACGTTTATGATTGCACCAGATATTTTTTACATCCGCAATTAAGCCTTTTGGTTTTAATAATTGCGTCAATAGCATTTCTCCAGCCTGAATATATTCACGATGAGGCACAGCACAGACAATACAATCATATTGTCCGATGTCTTCTAGTTGTGTCAGCAAATCAATGCCATATTCTCCTTTGGCTTCTACAGGGCTTGCCATTGGGTCATGCACTTCAATGACATGTCCCCGCGTTTTCAGATGTCGAATAATATCAATCACTTTGGTATTGCGTAGATCAGGAATATTCTCTTTAAAGGTGAGTCCTAGGATTAAGATATTTGCTACCTTCTGCCTGCCAGCTTTTTCTAAAGCCAGATGAATGCTTTCTGCAATATAAGCACCCATATTTTCATTAGTGCGACGTCCAGCCAGAATAATTTCTGGTTCATGGTTGACTTTGCGCGCGCATTCTGCAAGATAGTAAGGATCGACCCCAATACAATGTCCGCCTACCAATCCTGGTTGAAATTTAAGAAAATTCCATTTTGTGCCTGCAGCATCTAACACATCATAAATGGATAAGCCTAATTTACCCACGATGGTGGCAATTTCATTTACAAAAGCAATGTTAATATCGCGTTGTGCATTTTCAATCACTTTCGCAGCTTCCGCCGTTTTGATATTAGCAGCGACAAAAATGTTACCATTATTAATGCTGCCATAGATGTTTTTAAGAATTTCAGCAACAATAGGTGTTTGGCCAGACACCACTTTGGTAATACGATCGACAGTGTGTTCCTTATCTCCTGGATTAATACGTTCTGGTGAATAACCCAAATAGAAATCACTACCGGCTTTAAGCCCGGAAAATTTTTCTAAAATGGGCCCACAAAAATCTTCCGTCACACCAGGATAAACTGTGCTTTCATATACAACAATGGCATGATGTTTTAAAGCTTTACCCACGGTTTCAGAAGCTTTGGCCAAGGGAGTGAGATCGGGCAGGTTTGCATTTGTCACGGGTGTGGGGACAGTAATGATGTAAATATTCAGATCTTCAATATCATGGGCATTAGAACTTACATGCAAAGGAGAACTTTTTAAAATATCAGCGGCAATTTCATGTGTTCTATCATGCCCGGATTGTAGTTCTTTAATACGATGTTCATTGATATCAAAACCGATCACTTTGAAATGACGCGCTAACGTAATGGCCAAGGGTAAACCTACATACCCTAAGCCAATCACAGCAATTGTGGGTTGATCTTTAAACATTGTAAAAACTCCGATACCAACTGACAAATTTGGCTAAACCTTCTTCTATGTTTGTTTTAGGCATAAATCCAAAATCTCGCATGGTA
>CAZCHZ010000083.1:0-6456 GCA_964498615.1 uncultured Legionellaceae bacterium
GATGAAGAAGATGAAAGAGAATGGCGTCAAGGTAAGGGTTTAAGAGGGGTTGCTATCCCAAGCATTTTAGGTGTGGTGGAAGGAGAAGAAGAAATTGCAACGCGTGTTGGGCGTAAAACAAAAAGTAAATCTAAAACGCTTGCGAATGAAAAACATAAAAAAGAATTGCAAAGTCGTCATAGTTTTGAAAGACCAACAAAACCTGTGATTCGCGAAGTATTAATTCCCGATGTTTTAACGGTCCAAGAATTAGCACAGAAAATGTCTGTCAAATCTATCGAAGTGATTAAAACCTTAATGAAATTAGGTGTGATGGCAACGATTAATCAAGCCTTAGAACAATCCACTGCAGCCATGGTGGTAGAAGCGCTTGGACATGCGCCTAAGCTTGCGAAAGATATATCCTTGGAAGAAACTTTAGTGGATGCATCATCCACAGAAGCACAGTTGCCAAGAGCACCGGTCGTGACAGTGATGGGGCATGTGGATCATGGTAAAACTTCTTTATTAGATTATATTCGACGCAGTAAAGTGACTGCGGGAGAAGCAGGGGGCATTACACAGCACATCGGTGCCTATCATGTCAAAACGAATCGGGGTGAAATTACTTTTTTAGATACCCCAGGACACGCGGCATTTACACAAATGAGAGCGCGCGGTGTGCAATGCACAGATATCGTTATCTTGGTTGTGGCCGCAGATGATGGTGTGATGCCGCAAACTATCGAAGCTATCAAACATGCGCAAGCGGCAAAAGTGCCTATTATTGTTGCAGTCAATAAAGTAGACAAACCTGATGCAGATTTAAATCGTGTTCAAAATGAGTTGGCTCAGCAGAGTTTAATTTCAGAAGCCTGGGGGGGTGAAACATTGTTTTTCCCCGTGTGTGCAAAAGAAGGCACAGGGATAGATGCACTATTAGAAGGCATTATTTTGCAAGCAGAAATATTGGAATTAAAAGCACCGCAAACCGGTTTGGCACGTGGTGTGGTACTCGAAGCAAGATTAGATAAGGGGCGTGGTCCTGTTGCTTCTGTATTAGTTCAAAAAGGTATTTTGCATCGAGGCGATATATTATTGGCAGGTTCAGAATATGGACGTGTGCGCGCCATGATAAATGAACTTGGACAGCAAGTAGCATCTTTAGGTCCTTCTATGCCTGTTGAAGTATTAGGTCTTTCTGGTATCCCGAGTGCTGGCGATGTTTTCATGGTTGTGAAAGATGAACGCGATGCCAAGGAAATTGCCACCTCACGTCAGGGCAAAAGTCGTGATTTACGCATGAGCAAGCGACAAGCGACGCAGCTGGAAGGCTTTTTTGAACGTGCACAACAGGGTGATTCTAAGGTATTGAAAATTGTGCTAAAAGCGGATGTACAGGGCTCTGCAGAAGCCTTGAGTGATGCGCTAACAGCATTATCTACGCCTGATATAAAAGTAGAAGTGGTCAGTCAAGGTGTTGGCGGTATTAATGAATCCGATATTACATTGGCAATTGCTTCCAATGCCATTATGATGGGATTTAATGTACGCGCGGATGCTGCCGCAAGACGTCTTGCAGAAACAGAAGATCTGACATTAAATTACTACAGCATTATTTATGATGTGGTAGATGGGGTAAAACGTGCCATTAATGGTATGATGGGCCCGCAATTTAAAGAAAATATTATTGGTATCGCTGAAGTACGTGAAGTATTTCATTCAGCAAAACTGGGTGCCATTGCGGGTTGCATGGTGAAAGAAGGCATCATTAAGCGTCATTGTCCAATACGTGTTTTACGTAACAATGTTGTGATTTATCAGGGAGAATTAGAATCTTTACGTCGCTTTAAAGACGATGTCTCTGAAGTGCGTCAAGGTACAGAATGCGGGATCGGCGTTAAAAATTATAATGATATTAAGCCTGGCGATCAAATAGAAGTTTATGAAACAGTAGAAATAAAGAGAGAGGGCTAAGGGCCCGTTGATGAAAAAGAATTCCGATCGACCCCTTAAGATTGCAGAATATCTTCATAGAGGCATTGCGAAGCTTTTAAAAGAAGAATTTAATGATCCTAGAATTGGGATGGTGACAGTCATTGATGCCGAAGTGAGTCGTGATTTGGCGCATGCAAAAATTTTTGTGAGTGTATTGGAAGAAACAAAAATAGTAGAAACGTTGCATATTTTGAATAATGCGGCTGGATTTTTTAGAAGACGCTTAGCCGAAGAAGGCAATTTGCGTATTGTCCCAAAATTGCGATTTATGTTTGATGAATCTATTATTAAAGGTAATCGCATACATGCATTGTTGTCAAAAGTTTTACCCAAATCCTCAACAGAAGATGATCACTAAAACCCGTATTGAAAAACGCGTTGTGGATGGTTTTCTTATCTTGGATAAACCCCCAGAAGGCAGTTCCAATGCCATTTTGCAATTAGTAAAACGTTTATTTAAAGCCAAAAAGGCAGGGCATAGCGGTACTTTAGATCCAATTGCAAGTGGCGTATTTCCCATTTGTTTAGGCGAAGCCACAAAATTTGTACGTTTTTTATTGGCAGCAGATAAGCATTATCAAGTTACTGCCAAGCTTGGGGTAAGGACAAGCACAGGAGACACTGAAGGTAAAGTGATTGGAGAACGTTCGGTGCCGCAATATTCTCGGGACGAGCTCGAACGTATTTTAGATCGCTTTCGGGGTAAAAGTGCTCAAATCCCTTCTATGTATTCTGCCCTAAAAATGGATGGCCAACCTTTGTATAAACTAGCCCGTCAGGGAATAGAAGTGCCTAGGGAAGCACGAGAAATTATCGTACATTCTTTATCTGTTCTATCTTTTGAAAAAAATCATTTGTGTTTAGACATCAAAGTTTCTAAAGGCACTTATGTTAGAAGTTTGGTAGAAGATCTTGGAGAAGCTCTGGGTTGTGGTGCACATGTAGTGGCTTTAAGGCGCTTGGCTTCAGGGCCTTATACAGAATCTATGCTCGTCGACTTGCCCGAATTATTAGAATGCGAGCAAAACGAAGGAACAGCTGCACTCGATCGTTATTTATTACCTTTAGAGTCCGCACTGCCCCATTTACCAAAATTAATATTGGCGGATTCTGCTACCTATTATCTTGTCAGAGGTCAGGCTGTATGGCTGCCCGCTGCGCCACATTCGGGTTGGGTATCTTTGTTTACTAAAGATGAACGTTTCTTAGGCGTTGGTGAAGTGTTGGATGATGGTCGGGTTGCACCAAGGCGTTTGAGAGCAACAGGGAACTAAAAAGGGCGGGGACAGGGCCCCGCCCCTACAGGAACCAATGACGTTTTGTAGGGGCGGGGCCCTGTCCCCGCCCTTTACTCGATCTCTATTTACGGTTCAAAAGTAACAGTATTAGCGCGCGCCAAAGCCTCACGCTCTTTATCAGATAGTTGAGCGAAAGGTTGAGATAATAACAAAGGTTTACCATCCCCACTTTTTTCTGCTTGCATCTTTTGTCGTTTTTCAAGACGCGTCTGGGAATTCAGCATATCTTGTAGTTTTCCTTGAAATTCCTTTACTTTGGCAGCATGACAACCACTTTCCGCTTCTGGATCTTCATAAGAAAATTTTTCAATCGTCACATTGCTTTCAAAAAAGCTTTTAAATGTGTCAAGGTAGCTACGGTAATCTCCAAATTCAGAAAGATCTTTGTGAAAGTCTATTAAAGGTAGGCCACGCAAGGTCAAATCTTTTATGAAGGGGTTTCCAGCAAGCATACTTAAGCAGGACCTGCTCTCCCTTTCATAAAGGGGTTCACAATAGCCCTTTAATACAAGCTTGTGAACAGCCAGGGTTGGCAAAATAGCGATTAAGCAATTCATTATTGTGGAACCAGGGCTGCCCTGTACACTAAACCAAAATCCGACGATTTCTAATGTTCTAAGGCTTTTCATTTTTCCAGCATCTTCCATCATCTGAAGAGGAAGAGAATGTACAATTTCATGTGATGGATTGCGAAGAGAAGGGGCTGTCATTCTTTTTTCCACACCGACAACGAGGGTTTCTAAACCTGCTTGCATGCTTTTCAAGGAAAAGACTGCAAAGAAAGGTTTATTGTCAATGTAAGTGTCATGACAGTTTAAAGATCTAAGGCTTGTATTTTTTGCTAAATTTTTTAAAAAATCTTGATGAGTAGTTGTGGGGGATATCTCAAAATGTTCACCTGAGATATTTAACGCAACAAGGACATTTCTTAGCAATAATGTTCTAATACTTCCTAATATTTTTCGATTGGAAGCTACAAGACCCGTTTTGGCAAGATTGACAGATGTCAAAGACGGGCCCTGTGAACCAACTGATCTGGCATGTTTCTCTAGGGCGCTTTCTAGCAAAAATATCTCTTTGTGAGATAAAGCGAGAACATCTTTTTTATCACAATCCTGTTTTACATACGCAGATAGATCTAAGGTTTTTAATGTATTTTGTGTAAGTTGATCGCAAAGTGTTTGAACTTCTGGTCGTATAGAAGTTGGTTCAGGATATAAACTGAGCGCTTCTTGAACGGCAGTATCGTTTATAATAAAACTCAAACTTTGATATTGATGTTTACCGTTTGGCATGCTGAGGATGACGACTTCCGTAGTCATTAAGGGTGTTTTAACCCCCTCACAATAAAGAGCATAAGTAATCCTTGTTGCTTTTCTTTCAGTAAATTTTGAAGTAGGCTTTGCAACTTGCGTCGATTTTGGATCGGTGAGCGCAAGTTTTGCAGCCGATTCACTTATCGATGGAGTTGCCATGATGACAATCTGTCGACAATGATCACTAAAAGAAATCTTACGCGTTAAATGTCGGTTCTCTGGGATGGGTAGGCAAATGGCCACAGTTTGTGCAGATTCATCTCCTAAGTCATGACATCGTTTTGTGAGGGGATCAAATCCGAGTTTTTTCAATAAAGTTATGCTTGAGTCTGAAATGTGGTTGTCTTCAAGGTAAACAGGGA
Organism: uncultured Legionellaceae bacterium; assembly: GCA_964498615.1. Classification (GTDB taxonomy): domain Bacteria; phylum Pseudomonadota; class Gammaproteobacteria; order UBA6186; family Azoamicaceae; genus CAWARU01. Next base: position 4,954 of record CAZCHZ010000083.1, read on the forward strand.
AATAGACGTTTGTAACAAATAATGATTCTAAAAATTGATTAGGATTGGGCTGTCCAAGACCAAATACTAATTGATGTGTTTGCGCTTTATTAATTTGTTCTGCATATTTTAATGCTTGTTGGTATGCGGGGCCGGTTTCCTTAGAAAGATTTTCAATATCTGCAATTTTTTCGGAAATAACAATACAATATTCCGCGTGTATGTAAAAGTCAGATTGGCCGGGATGCGGATAAGTTTCTCGCTTATGACCAATTTTAATAATAGGTACATCCCCATAAAAAACGGTTGTGCCTTCTTTGTATTCTCGGCCTATGAAAGCAAAAATTGTTTTTAGATGAGAATCTTCAGGCACTTCTAAATGATAGAGGCCATTCCATATTCGATAATTATCTGTAACAAACCCAATTTTTTTGAGTGAGGGCTCAACATCTTGAGAGGGTTTTTCGAATCCATAGGGGATAAATCTTTGTGAGAGAGCAGTTTGAAATACTTCTTCTTTTTTGTGTTTTTTTTCTGTATCTTCTTTATCGGAAGATAAAGAGGTAAGCCACTTGTCAGGGACGCCGTTGGGGAATTGTTCCATATTGAATACCCTCATTATGTAATAATTTAGAGTTTTATGTTAATCGGATTAGAAGTTAAATGCAAGTCAAAAGCTTAGTTGTTAAACTAATTTATATTTATAAATCGCCCCCTTCGAGGGGGGCAGCGAACGAAGTTCGCGGGGGGTGTTTGCTATAGCGCATGTTCTTGCAAACATCCCCCCGACGCCCCTTGGGCGTCGGCCCCCTATCAAAGGGGGCTGTGAATTTAAGAGGGCTTATGGAATTATCTCGACTTTCTTTGTCACATTAGATACACTGTCGTTTTGCGTGTTTAGAGGTCCAGGTTTAAAAAATCAGATACCTGACTTAAGGAGCAATCATGAAGTTGACCGTAGAAGCAAAGGCCAATATTGTGGCGCAATTTCGCACAGCCCTGGGAGATACGGGTTCCCCAGCGGTCCAAATTGGTTTATTAACCTCGCGTATTAATATGCTCACCGAGCATTTAAGAATGCATAAAAAAGATTTCCATTCTAGACGGGGCTTGTTCAGTTTGGTCACGAAACGTCGAAGATTAATGGCATATTTAAAGAGAAAAGATGCCGCAACTTATGCGCGTTTGGTACAGGAATTGAACTTAAGAGGCTAGATATTACGTGGAAGACATTCGAGTTGAAACTTCATATGGAAATCATCGTTTAGTTATACAAACCGGGGCTATTGCAAGACAAGCAACAGCTGCAGTGTTGGTGAGCTTGGATGATACAACCGTCATGGTCACGGTAGTGGCCGAAAAAGAAGCAAACCCCCAGCAAAATTTTTTTGGTTTAAGGGTAGATTATCGAGAACCCCCTTATGCTGTTGGTAAAATCCCTGGTGGATATTTTAAACGAGAGGGCAGGCCCAGTGAACGAGAAACCTTAACTTCTCGTTTAATTGATAGACCTATTCGTCCACT
>CAZCHZ010000084.1:0-6376 GCA_964498615.1 uncultured Legionellaceae bacterium
GCAACGCGTGAAATCTGAATCGGGTAACTTTGGATACAATGCTGCTACGTGTGAATTTGGCGACATGGTGAAAATGGGTATTTTAGATCCCACCAAAGTCACACGTACTGCACTACAACAAGCCGCTTCTATTTCTGGCTTGTTGATCACCACAGAATGCACCATTGCAGAAGCACCTAAGTCTGAAAAAGAAGGTATGCCTGCTGGTGGTGGTATGGGTGGCATGGGCGGCATGGGTGGTATGGGCGACATGATGTAATTGCCTATATAACTTTTACCTTCATTAAAAACCCCGCTATATGGCGGGGTTTTTTGTTGTATTTTTTCACACGAGTTCCAAGAAGTCTGATGCTACATTAAAGCACCAGGTATATTTTTTATTACTTAATTTACGCAATATGATTGCCTTTTGTTTGGTCTAGTGTAAAAATACCCACAATATTTTTATTCAGGATGAATAGATTGAATGGAAGTAACAAAGGAGGTGTAGATATGAAAGATATGACGGTATTTAGAACGCTAGAAGATAGATATGGCATTTTGAAATTAGCCGCTAATCCTGAACCTAATCAAATACAAAAAGACACACAATGTGGTTGTGAGATGTGGCCTATAAAGCATTACATAAAGCGGTTTGTTTATAGGGCCTTGAAGTTATGATAATAAAATTAGCATAAATGAGAAATAGAAGGCGGCAAATTAAAGAGGTATTTTACCAAGCAATGCCACTGTAGTTTGCCTCCTACTTTTTTATTGAGAATGCGGTTTGAAACCCTTATTTCGCTAAAAATTCAGGAAAAATATTATGGCAAAACTCATCCGGAAACAAGAAACACGCTCATCAAATTGAGCATTGCTTATAAAGAAATTGGGATCACGAAAAAGCAAAAATCATGCAGGAGAGCTTTGGAGATAAGAGAAGAACATTTTGAAAAAATTCTTTGAAGTAATACAGGGTTTGACCTTACTTAATCATAACGAGTTGAGAAACTAAAAAACTTGATCTTGTTTATTTGGTAAATTTATTATATGGGTTAAAAATTAAGCGACTATTAATCGTAAACTTGCTTTTACTTAAATAATTTCTTTTTGTTGAATAATTTTTGGTTGCATATAACCTCAGAAATACTTTAATATGTATCGCTTAAGGTAATACACGCGACCCAGGAGAAAGAGATATGTCAATGTTAAAGGAACGTGCTCATATAAAATCGCTATATGAGAGAAGAGCGAAAAATGATGAAAATTCTTCTACATTGGCGCAAACACTTGAAACAAATATTTACACAAATTTCAAAGGTGAACATAAATTTATTTTTGAATTGTTACAAAACGCTGATGATTCTGCTGAAGATAAAGAATCAATTGAAGTGCGTTTTATTCTCGCAAGTTCTAAAGGAAGAAGTTATTTGATTTTTTCTCATAATGGAAAGCATTTTTCAGAACAGGATGTTGAGAAGATTTGTGATAATGGACAGCAACATTTACAGGAAAAATCAATAAACGCCAAAAAAATTGGCTATAAAGGCATAGGATTTAAAGCAGTTTTTAGTATTGCAGATTGTGTTCATGTTGTTTCTGGTGGATATAACTTTCGCTTCGATCAGGGTTTTTTTGAAAGGCGAAAAGAAGGCAAAAAATCATTTCCTTGGCCAATTATTCCGATTCAAAATGAAGCGCCTGATCTTAGTGAAGATGTTAAACGTTTTATTACAAAAACCCATGTAACTTTTGTATTGCAAATTAGACCTGATGTTACACTTGAGAATGAAATGAAATTTATAATAGAAAACCGTGCGTTAATGCTGTTTTTAAGAAATGTAACCCTGATTGAATTAAGAGATAATCGTGCAGTAACTAAAATTCGTGTTGAAAGTAAGGGTGGTGTCAAAAAATTCTTTGTTAATGACGTTGTTGCTGATAGTTGGATAATCCAAGGTTTTACATTTGACATTCCAGAAACCATGAAGAGTTACCTTAAAACGCTTCAAGATTCTGAGTGTCCTCAACGATTAAAGGCCGCTTTACAAACAAAAGTTACATTTGCAGCGCAAGTGGATGAAAATAAAAAAATTATACAAAACATGAGCCGTCCGTTATGTTGTTATTTGCCAACACAAATAAGATACGGATTTCCCTTTGTTGTAAATGCTGATTTTTTATTGACTTATGACAGGTCTAGATTGATTGAGAATGATTGGAATGCATTTTTAATGTTCCAGATTGGTTATTTTCAATTAATGTTTTTAGCACATTTATGCAAAGATCCAAATTATCAAACGCAGATATTTAAACTTTTACCGGCGCAGACTGAAATGAGTGCTGTTTCCAATGTTGCGAAACAATTTGTTTTGGGATTTGACAGAGCGGTTACTGATGTTGCATTTATTCCTACCTATGTTGAACCAGAACGATTAATAAAAGTTTCAGAAGTGATTTATGATCAAACGGGATTTTATTATGGTATCAATAATCCTAGGTTTTTAGATGGCTTTTTAATTTCAAACAAACATGAATCTTTGGAAATTTTCTTAGCAAGGTTTGGCAATCCAAAACTTAATTTTAAAATGAAAAGACTAATTGATTTTGATGCCTTGCTTGTAGATTTGGAAACTTTGGTCACAATTCATAAAACCATTGATTTTCAAAAGTACATTTTAAAGTTTTTAGATCACTATACACAAGGGTGGCCTCAATTAAAGGAAAAATTAATTACAAGAAAATTTATTCTTTCGAGTTCAAACACGATATTAGCGCCTAATGAACTTTACATTCCGACTGAAAACCTAAAAAATGATCCGGTTTTGAATGAATTAAGTTTGGTTCACTTGGAATTGTTAGAATTTACTCCCTTTTTAAGAACGCTAGGGGTCCGCACAGCCTCTCGCATTGAATTTATTCGTGGCACCATAAAAATGATAATTTTGAAGAGTAAGGTTTCTCAGAAAAACATTGCGAATATAACAAGAATTATTTTCCAAGCGTTTACTATGAACGAGCTGGAAAAGGAAGATTGGTCTTATATACGGAAACTTCCATTGATAACAAAAAAGGGTTCATTAAAATGCGGATATCAATGCTACCTATCAGACGAATATGAACCAACACAAAAACTAGAAGAAATATTAAAAATGGCAGACGTTTTTGTTTCTAAGGAATATCTTAGGATATCAATGGAACCAAAAAAATGGAGAGCTTTTTTCTTAAAGCTTGAGGTAAGTGATGACATTAAAGTTCGCCTGTATGCCAAGATTTACAGAGAACAACTTCTAGAAAAACCCAATGCAGTTCATTATTTGGCATTATTAAAAAGAGAAGGATCTAGTCCTCAAAGAGCCATGCAAGAAAGTGAAATGGCTAATCATTACATTGACAATTTTATTGACATAAACTTGATAGAATATTCTCATGAGCCTGCTTTTGCCGATCTGTTCTGGGAACGCCTGGTTGCTTCATGGAAAACTATCAATAGTTATAGTCAAGACACTAGTTATCATTTATCGACTAAGTCCAACGCGATTAGCACAACTTATTTGCAATTTTGTTTTGCCTGCAGTATTCCCGTATTATCAAACACACAAATGCCACGTATGGCAAAAGAATTATTTTCACCAACGCTACAGGAGATGATAGGGGAAGCTTTAGAAGTAGCTAGAATTAACGTTCCTCTCACAGAAGAACAAGCTAAATTTTTTGGTTTTAAAACCACTTTAACGGTAGATAACTGTTTGTTTATTTTAAGTCATATTAATAATTCAAATCAAAGCACCAATCCAAACCGATATGTTCCGGTTTTAAAATACTTATTGAAGTTATCTATTGGTGAATTAGATCAAGATAAATTAAAACAATGGCGAGGTTATTTGCTCTCTCAAAGTAATACATTGCAGCAACCGAATGTATTATGTTATTCAAGCGTCATGGTTGAATTATCTAAGGGACAAAGTTGGTTAAAAAACTTCCCGTCAATGAATGCTGAAGAGATGGAGCGTTTAGCTAGATTGTTTGGTATTGCTATTGTTGGACAAGAAGCTGTTGCAATCCATATGGCTACTCAAAGCCCAGAGGATTCGCAATTGGCACAAGAAGCAGTGCGTGCACGATTATCCGTCATGGCTTTGATAGAGGGAGCAGCTCGCAATGTAGATCCAACTGTCATTTTAAAATTTTTACTTGAAAAGTTTGAATCTTTAACATTTATTTCTGCACATCGTCTTAGTATAAAAGTTAATCGTGAATCTAGGTTGGTAAGTGCATTTATTCATAATAATTGTTTGTATTTTGAAAAAAAGCACAGCGGAATGCGCACCCGTTATGAATTTTGCAAAAAACTTGCTTCTCTTTTTAATTTAACAGAACACTCAACTGATACTCTTCATACTTATTTTTTCATAGAGAACGAAGAAGAACTTCACGAATATTTGAGAGAAAATGATCTAGATCCGAGACAATTACCAAAGCTTGAAAAGGTTGCATCGCTAGCGGAAAAGAACACTGCAAAAGAAACCAGTAATAAACCCGTGACGTCAGTAAAAACCAAGCCAACTGTTGAAGAAGTTAAATCTTTTGCTGAGGCTGAGGAAACAGAGGAAGAATTGATTGCTAGACTAACAGAAACTACAAAAATGCTTGCTATAAATCCTCAAGAAGACATTAAACAAGCTAGTGAAGATGAATTATCCTTTCTGAGTCCAAGTCAATCTTCGAGAACTAAAAAAACTGATAATTTAGATAAATTCATTGATCCGTCATGCGATGCTAGTGCCCATGTTACGTTTGAAAAGGCTATCTTTCATAAAAGAGCACCCTCAAGTTTTAAAGCTAGTGCGCATGCGATGGTCTGTCGTGAGGATGATGAAGAATATATTTTAACTCAATCACAGCGTTCTAAAATAGGACGCTTAGGCGAGAAAATTGTATATGATACTTTAATGCAACATTACCAAAAAAAGTATAGTGATTGTTTATGTTCAGATACAAAGCAAGGATTTAAAATTGAGGGACATTATATTAATAAAAAGACTCGAAAATTGGAAACTTTAGTTTTAGAAGTTATTTGGTATAATAAAGGATTACCTGTAGAACAAGATGCTGGTGAAGACAAAGACTTTACTATTATAAAAAATGGTAATATTCGTCATGTTGAGGTAAAAGCTACACCATCACCTACGAAAGATACATTTAGAATTACCCATCGTGAATGGGCAGTTTTAAGGGGGTTTACAACTCAATATAGGATATTTAGAGTGTTTAATGTTGGCAAGAATAACCCGAGCATTTTAAAAATTAAAAATCCTGCTAAAGAGATTGATGAAGGGAATATACAAGTTAGGACTTATGAGGTAAGTGTAAACGGAGTGACAAGCAAACCGCTTATTTAAATTTGATATTGTATTACTATGTGAGTAAAAAAATAATAGATTGAGCTACATATTCGTTTTCAGCGCAAATAAATACGGATATCTAATATTTAGACTATCAATTTAAAGCAAATATATCAATCCAATACTAAATATGCTCAAGCCATATTGTCCCTGCAATTTAAAGTTATTATCAGGGGGTTTGATGAAAAGCGGTTGCGCTAATTTCACATAACGGTAATTAAAATCTAAAAACCAGCGTTGAAACAGTCCCATGCGCGCACCTACCCCAAGACCCCAAGCGACAGCAGCGGTGCGTCGGTTGCCAGAGGTGGCCACACCAGGATAGGCGCTAGGCGTTAAGGTGGAAGTAACGCTATTCGCTGATATTCCAAGGCTTCCAATCACATAGGGTTTCAGTCTATCGAGACTAGACATTTCTAGGTAGCCGTTCAACATGACAGTGTTATTTTGAATTTCTGCTGTCAATGATTGTGAAGGTGTGGCATTGGCCAAGACAGGATTTGCCGTATAAATCAAATTGCTAATCACAATATATTCCAGCTCTAAACGTGTATTGGGATCAAAAATATAGCCTAAGGCATATGTCATCCCAGTTTGACTTTTTGATTGTTTACCCTTAACGACAGTACCTGTTGATCTAGAATCTGCAGATCGGTTGACGATACTACTGAGGGCTAGAGTGCCTGCCGCAAAATGTGCGCTGACATAGAATCGTTGGTAATCTCTAAAGGGTGCATCCTGAGGACTTGAGGGACAGCCTCCTTCAATCGCGCGCCTAAAATCACAGTTCTGTCCATTACCATACTGTGGCGGCGGGTTGGGTATCCCACAAGGTGGGCAAACAGGTGGAGGGGGTACATTAAAATCAGCCATGGTCTTGTTTGAAAGCCCTGCTATTAGACCTAGGAACAGGTAGGGTAAAAAAGAGTTGGTTAACTTTAGCATAAATTCAAAGGCTCCTAGTCATTTAATATTCGCTGCACCTGCGTTCA
>CAZCHZ010000085.1:0-6325 GCA_964498615.1 uncultured Legionellaceae bacterium
ACCATAAAAGAAGAATAAAATCCCACACCAAATTGACCAATCAAAGCGGCATCCTTGGCCTTGTCTCCTGTGAGGCTTTTCAAAAATTCACGCGTGCCTGATTTTGCAATGGTGCCTAAGTTTCGTATCAATTCTTCTTTTGTCATGCCAATACCATTATCGCGTATCGTAATGGTTTTCGCATCTTTATCGAATGTTACCCAAACTTTTAAGTCGGCGTCCGCTGCCAATAGCATGGGATCCCGTAAAGATTCGAATCGTAATTTCTCTAAAGCATCCGAAGCATTGGATATTAACTCACGTAAAAAAATTTCTTTGTGACTATAAAGAGAATGTATAACAAGATGTAAAACTTGTTCAACTTCTGCCTGAAACCCAATGGTTTCTTTCATGGATGGTTCTTGCATTTTGTACTGCTCCTTAAATTATTAAACAAGAGAACGCGCAGATATTGCGCGGGCTAAAGTGCCTAAATCCAAATACTGAAGATCTCCCCCCAAAGGAACACCATGTGCTATACGTGAAGCACGAATATATTTACGTTTAATCAGTTCAGCCAAATAATAGGCTGTTGCTTCACCTTCTACCGTGGGATTTGTGGCTAAAATCACTTCTTTAATTTCACCGGACTCTAAACGTGTACGAAACAAGGTAATGCCAATTTCTTCGGGACCAATACCATCCAAAGGGGATAAATGTCCCATTAACACAAAATATAGCCCTTTAAACCCACCCGTTTGTTCTAACGCTAAGACATCCGCAGGTGTCTCCACCACACATAAAATACTACGATCACGTCCCGGGTGATTACAAAGCCGACAAATAGGGTCTTCGCTTAAAGTCCGACACTCTGCACAGCGCCCTACTTTATTAAGCGCTTCTTCTAATGCAAGCGCAAGCTTGCGTCCGCCTTCTTTGTCTCTTTCCAACAAGTGAAAAACCATGCGTTGTGCAGATTTTGGCCCAACACCAGGTAAACAACGCAAGGCGGAAATTAAATTACTGATGAGCGGACTAAAACTCATACACCACTAGGCCTCAAAGCAGAAAACGTAGGGGCATGAGATAATGGCAATGGCCTAGTTTGCATTCCTATGTGATTTTCTTCATCACGCCATTTTCTTTCTACAGGCGACTTGCTGCGCTCAGTATGTAGGTAGAATTGCGCAAGTGTTCCAGGCGTTACAGGTGTTACAGCAGTGCTCGTATCGACAGAATGGCATAATCTTGACTCTGCCACTTTATCCACCGCAGTGGCAAGATGTGTGGTTATAAATTCAGCAAAAAACCTTTGCGCATTCGGACCAAAATGTAATCCATCAGGAAGCATAAATAATACCGCCTTTTTTTCAGCTGCTTGCCTTTTGGATAAATCTTGCTTTTCTTGTCTGGCAACGCTGAATGCGGTTTTTTCTTTTGCATGTTTCTCGTCCAAAGCCAATATTTCTTGTTTATGTTTCAATGCTATCGGTTCTATAATTCCTGCTTCCTTATCGGCTAACATCGAAAAAAACGCTTCAGGAATATGCGCCATCACCACTTTCATGCAGTTTCGATCATGATGATATTTTTCATATTCTTTAGCAATGTCCTCTAAGCCTTCAACATAAGCTTTCAAGTATTTGGGGTTTTTATGATGTGTCGTAATAAATGTTGGTGGCACCCCAACAATCCATAGTAAATATTGCACACCCGCTTCTGCACAATTTTGAATAAGCTGTTTTGCATCTTTTTTAATATCTTCGATAGGTCTGTCGGCAAACACATCGTTACCTCCCAAGGGAATAACGACAATATCTCTCTTTACCTTTAAAGGATTAGCAGGATTATTTTTTGCCGTACATTTAGCAGCGTCTTCAATTTTATAACCTATGATAGCTTGACTACTGATAGTGCAAGTCTTTTTAAATTTAGCGCGTAGCTGTAGAACAGCTCTGACATCTCTTTGGGCATGTGGCACAAGAAATCCCGCACCCACACTATCGGTGATTACTTGAACACGAATCCTACCTCTCGTTGGACTTGTTACCACATCACGCATAATAGATCGGCAAAAATGAACTGTTGTGGATAAATGTATAAAATACATAACGCATTCATATAATGCTCGCGGTTTTAATCCATAGTGATATAAACAATTACTAAGAATACTGTTGCCAACAACGTATGGCATAAGGTCATATAAGCTATCAAAATCCGTATCACAATTGCCAGATAAAATGCCAGATAAAACTCGGTATATTTCTTTGTATATTTGAGACAAGACTGTAGTGCTCGGAGGAACCTTGAGGTTGCGTAACAGTTGATCAACTATCAATATTGATCCTAACATGGACAGATCACAAGCTAAAGCTTCGGCAAACGTAAAATAAGCACCCGCTCTAAAGCCTGAATGTTTCTCAAAGAACCTTAACCCTTCTTGCACCAAAAAAACTGTTTGCATATAGTCGAGAAATTCTGTTTTTTCTGAGACATCTCGATATTTTTCTACTGCCTGACGCTGCAAATGTTCCATATGCCAACCATGTTCCATCATTAAGGCTTTTTGCCAAGCTTGAGGGCACAGAGCTTTTTGATTTTTCAAAAATTCGAATATTTGTGTGGGTAAACTTTCTCGCAACTGTAATTTGGCGCGAAAATGACAACAATCGTAAAGCATATCTAGCGCACATTCATGCGTCAAGAAAAACCTGTCGGTATGTTGATCTGGAAATATTTTGTTGAAAAATGGCTTAATGCGAGCGGCACAAAAATCAAGTTCATCTACAATCGCATTTGATTCGGTCCGTGGTTTTAAAGACAATGCTTCAAGATCTGCTTGCCACGCTTCTGCCATTTTCATAATTTCAACAAAAATTTTATAGGCCTTGTCAGTGCCCAAACACTCAGGACACATTTCCGTCAGACAATAATATGCATAAAATATTCCCAAATGATCCTTTGAAAATCGCAGCGGCATCACTTCTTCACAACGATTAATCCCTTCTAACATTTGCAGGTCAAGCTCTATATTTGATGTAACGGTCCACCAAGTTTTTTCTCGTTCTTTTTGTGCTGACAGCATGCCCTTAAACTCAAGCATCATATTCCGAAAAGCAGGTAAATATGTTTCAAACTCCTCTTTGGTATTAATTTTCATGATTTATCTCCTATCCCTTCAGTATCCAAAACTAAAACCCCCTCGAGCTTACCATCAAATGTATTCACTAAATCTTGCACTTTTGCATCCTGCTCAATAATAGCGTTTGCCTGGCTACGCGCATCATTTTGCAATCGTAATGATTGCGTTGCAAATGATTCTTGCTGTAATTTACCTAAAGTCATCTTAAACCCCACATCCCTTCCCAAGTGTTCAAGCAATGCAGTTTTCAGACGCTCTTCATGACGCTTATGATATAAAGGTTCTTGAGATTCATCCAACATTAAATGCACAAAATCCGATGACCATTCTATTACTGCGCAATGCTGCGCGAGCGCTTTAGTCACCCCATTTAATTTCAAATGCGGTAGAATGGTAAACCAATCGGCTTTGTTTGCATCCCTACCCACCGGAAGTATAGCAGTGGCTTGAATATTCGGATTTTCTGGCAATGTATTTATCTTGACGGGTACCGGTACTGATGCTTGTGGTAACGCTGCTATTGCTAAGGGTTGAAATGCTAACATCCTTAATAAAATCATCTCAAATCCTATCTTGGGACTTGGCGCATAGGGTAAATCACGCTGTCCTTGCACACCTATTTGATAATATAATTGGATTTCCTCTAACGAGGCTTCTTTTGCAAAGTGCCCCAACTTCTTTTCCACCTGCTGTGTTCCATCATAGGCATTAGGCAGCACCTGCAAAACAGCAATTTTATGAAGCAACCTTAACAATTCGACAAGCACATGATTAAAAGCAGATTGTTTTTTTGCAATCTCTGCAATAGTATTTAATATCATTGCCCCATCTTTCACTAATAACCCTTGTAATATCGCTAAAACTTGCATAGGTTGACAAAGACCTAATAAGGTTTGCACATCCGCACACGTTACCCTACCCTGCCCATAAGCCAAGACTTTATCTAAAAGGCTTAAAGCATCACGCATGCTTCCATCTGCGACATGGGCAATCTCTTCGACGGCCTCTCGCTCACTTTGAATACCTTCTTGGGTTAAGACTGTCATTAAGTAATCAGCCACTTCCAGGAAAGATAAGCGGTGCAAATGGAATTGCAAACATCGAGATACTATTGTGGCAGGTAATTTTTGTGGATCCGTTGTTGCCAAAAGAAATTTTACATGCGCTGGAGGCTCTTCCAAGGTTTTTAACAAAGCATTAAAACTATGGATGGATAACATATGTACTTCATCAATGATATAAATTTTAAAACGTGCTTGTGTAGGAAGATACTGAACATTATCTAATAATTCTCGCGTATCTTCTACTTTCGTGCGAGAGGCTGCATCCACTTCAATGACATCCACAAAACGACCTTCATCTATCATTTTGCAAGTACTGCAGATATTACAGGGATGGGCTGAAATGCCTGCCTCACAATTCAAACATTTAGCTAGAATACGCGCAATCGTTGTCTTCCCTACCCCATAACTACCCGTAAATAAATAGGCATGATGCAAACGGAGATTATCAGGAGAAGCTAATGTATTACGTAAAGCACAGACTGTTGATGCTTGCCCAATTAGGGTCTCAAAACTACGCGGCCTATAACGACGCGCAAGGGCTAATGCCTGCATATTCCTCTCTCAAGTCATCCTGCTATATCAAAAACCAACCTATATAGCTTTTCAGGAAAGCTATACCAAAGATATTATGGGTGGTAGCCAAAGTAGCCACAGCCCTGTACCCGAATGTCACTGCTACCGTTGCTCCCTTCCGGGCCTGGCGGGATTCACAGCTTTTCCGTCACAAGCGGACCACTTAAGCCACCATCGAGATGCTATTTTACAGCCAATAATTGATGGATTCAAGCATCATTATCGTGATATGCCTGAACTATCTTAGGTAGCATGTCATAAAAATTATGCTGCGGAACAAAGCCAAGTGTATGCTCTATATCAAGTGCAGCATACTCAGCAGAACCCATGAATTTTTCATAGAAATTTTGTTTTCTAAGCACAGTACAGATAAGAAAACGTAAAATCCCAGCGGGAATTGACCAAGATTGATGTGGCAAGCCCAATGCTGCCCGCATCGCATCATATATTTTACGGGTAGAATAAGGTTCTTCCTCACTTAGCACAAAGCACTTTCCTGCTGCAAGGGGATGTTTTTCCACCAATATCGCAGCCCTTATCACATCATCAACACTCACCATCGAACGTTTATTGCCTGTTTCAGGAAGCGGTGGAAGCCATCTATGATGTATTGCTGTAAGCATTTTTAAAAGATTACCTTTAAGATGCGGGCCATAAACTAAAGCAGGTCTCAAAATGCAAACCTGTATTCCATGTTGCATGCCAAGCCTTAAAACAAGATTTTCAGCTTCCCGCTTAGAACGACCATAATCATCTATTGGGTTGATAGCCTTGGTACTACTAAAATATACAAAATGTTTTACACCAGATACTATTGCAGCCTGTAATAGATTTTCTGTTCCTCTAACATTCACTCCCCAATATTGCTGAAGTGTTGCATTCGCATGTGCAATGCCTGCTAAATGAAAAATTGTTGCTACACCTTGTGTTGCCTGTATTAAAGATGTGCTATCTGCAGTCGCCAAATCAAGAATGCAATGCTCATTCCAGGAACCTACTTTTCTTTCTCGTATTAAGGCGCGAACAATACGATGCTGTTTTTGTAATGCTTGACAGAGCACTTGACCAATAAAACCATTGGCGCCCGTGACTAAACATGTCATAAGATGTGTCTTTGTTTTAAAGTTTGCGTTAATACAATGACAAAAATTGCAGCCAAGAAAATATGTGTATAAAAGGCGTAGCGAATCAAATAAGGCTGCAGGCAAGCAACTAATGCACTATTACCCAAACTCATTAAGGTAGCGAAAAAGAGACATAAAGATAAAGGGGTTCTCTCTATACCATGCCTTATTCCCGACAACACCATTGCAAAACCCACCAAAAACAAACCATAAAAGCCTCCGAAATGCGCAGCGAAATTTCTAAAACATAATTTTAAATAATCAATCCAATGTTGTTTGATTAAAGTGGCCGACATTTTTGTTAGCAAACCATCCGTCGCAACTGGATCTGTTATTTCATATTTTCGCAAAATCGGATATACATTACCATATAAGATCTCATTAAAACTCGTATAAAAATGATATGGCGCATCTACATATCCCACAGCATATTCATGGTTAAG
>CAZCHZ010000086.1:0-6292 GCA_964498615.1 uncultured Legionellaceae bacterium
CCGAAAAAGTATTTTTTGAATTTGTGCATGATCTTTTAACCCCCAATCAAGCAGCATTCTATGAACGTCGATATGCCCTCGAAAATAACCCGCATCTTCAAGCCGTTTTTGGACGTAATGAAACAAGATTGCGTGAATGGAAGAAAGGTTCACGCATTCCTCTGGCCGAATTTATTGCTGCTCATGGGATTAAAGATACTCTTTATGTTCCTGATTATGCTAAGATTCTTTACAGAAAAGTTGTTGATTTCGAGCATTTGGAAAATGAGCTTTACCTAAAAATTTGTGCTTACTTGGGGACGAAAGAAGAAGGTGAGAAATTGGCAATTAAGCAAGAGCTGGAATCACACAAGCAGTATTTGTTGGAAAAAGAAAAACAAGCAAAAGAACGACAAAAACTAAAAGATATGGAAAAAGAGAACAAAGAAAGCAAGGAAATTAAAGAAGGAAAAGAGACTGCTGAAAAAGTTAAAGTTCTGAAACAACCTAATGAATTGGTACGCACGGATGTTCAGTTAAAACTAATATCCTTGATGGAAACAAGGATGAATGATCACGCAACACAATTAGGTCTTTTGCGTGCTATCACAAAAGCGTTACGTGGCATAAAAGAGGGCAAAGAGTTTTGTAATGATTTGCAATCGATTATGACTGGCATTGAAAGTGAGAAATATAGACAGGGCAATCGTGATTTTAAAGGCTGGTATGTTGTCGATACGGATGACCCTTGTGGTCTTTTGATGGCGGGTACCGATGTGGACGGTAGTTGTCAACGTTTAGGGGGCGATCCAGTTTTAGTGCAGTGCTTGGAGGATTATCTGATTAATGGTGCTATTCGCATGTTGGCCATTACAAATGAAACGGAAGTGTCGCAAACACGCTGTATGTTTAGGGCCATGGTGGATGAATCTACTGTGGAAACGGATGATCCCCAAAGTTCCTTGTTTACTGAAGATATCTATCCGGATCATACGCCACCATTATTTCGTAGTGTGCTTTCCACCTTTGCTAACTGTCGTTCAGATGCAATAGGCTTACCTTTGTTATCCTTGGAAGTGACAGAAGACTCATCTAAATATCCAGATAAGCCCTGTTCCATTTATAGCCCAGCGCCTAAAGGTTATGCAGATTCCTGTGATGGCATTCAGGAGGGTGGCATTTTTACAATTCAAAGAGCTCAACTTGTGCATCAACCAATTGTTTTTGCTTTTGATAGACAGGTAAAAGCTAGAAGAACACAACAAGAACAAAGAACTTATTTCGTTTATCATGTATAGTTTGCTAACCTCCCCCCGCTCGCAAGCTCGCGGCCCCCTCCAAAGGGGGCGATTAAATAATTTTTATGCCTCTTAATCCCCTCCAAAGGGGGGCGATTAAGTAATGGTATGCCTTAACTCTCTTCAGGGGGCGAGTAAATAGTATATGTCTCAACCCCCTTTCGGAGGGGGTCGGTGTTGACGAGCGCGTAGCGAGGCAACATCGGGGGGAGGTTTAATATTGGATTAAGTCGAGAGCTTATGCTCAAGATAATGGATATTTGTACCACCCGCTTGGAAATTGGCATCTCGCATTAAGTCATGATGCAATGGGATATTGGTTTTAATGCCTTCTATCACAATTTCATCTAAGGCATTGCGCATACGCGCAATTGCTGTTGCTCTGTCTGGACCATAACTAATTAATTTTCCTTTTAAAGAATCATAATAGGGTGGTACATCATAGCCATTGTAGATGTGTGAATCAAAACGTATACCAAAGCCACCTGGTGCATGAAAGAGCGTAATTTTGCCTGGGCTGGGTGTAAATGTGCGAGGATCTTCTGCATTAATACGACATTCAATAGCATGGCCTGTGATTTTAATGTCTTCCTGACGCAAAGAAAGTGTGCCGCCTGCGGCAATTTTGATTTGTTCTTTCACAAGATCAATGCCCGTCACCATTTCTGTTACAGGATGTTCTACTTGGATACGGGTGTTCATTTCAATAAAGTAAAATGCGCCGTTTTCATAAAGAAATTCAAATGTGCCTGCACCACGATAGCCCATTTCAATGCAGGCCTTGACACAGCATTCGCCAATTTTACGTCTTTCTTCTTCCGTAATGCCGGGTGCCGGAGATTCTTCTAGCACCTTTTGATGCCGTCTTTGCATAGAGCAATCGCGTTCTCCCAAATAGATAGCTTTGCCATTGCCATCTCCTAGCACTTGAATTTCGACATGACGGGGGGTTTCTAAAAATTTTTCTATGTAGACCGCATCATTATGAAAAGCATTTTTGGCTTCCGCTTTGGTGACAGCGATTGCATTTAATAATGTCGCTTCGCTATGGACAACGCGCATACCGCGTCCACCGCCACCGCCTGCAGCCTTAATAATAATGGGATAACCAATTATTTTGGCCAGTTTTAAATTTTGCTCCGCGTTGTTTTGCAAGGCACCATCAGAGCCTGGTACACAGGGCACGCCAGCTTGTTTCATCAAACGGATAGCAGAGACTTTATCACCCATTTGACGAATATTATCGGGTCTGGGGCCAATAAAAATAAAACCACTTTGTTCAACTCTTTCTGCAAAATCTGCATTTTCTGATAAAAATCCATAGCCTGGATGAATAGCAACTGCATCGGTGATTTCGGCAGCACTGATAATCGCAGGAATATTCATATAACTTAAAGAAGCAGCGGGAGGGCCTATGCAAACAGATTCATCTGCTAATCTGACATGCATTAGGTGGCTATCAGCGGTGGAATGCACAGCAACGGTTTTAATGCCCATTTCTCGACAAGCACGTAAGATCCTTAAAGCAATTTCCCCGCGATTTGCAATAACGACTTTATCTAGCATATAGAAATCTTTTTAACTACTAATCACAAACAAAGATTGTCCAAATTCAACAGGCTGGCCATTCTCCACTAAAATCTGCTTTATGGTGCCTGCTTTATCAGATTCAATTTGGTTGAGCATTTTCATGGCCTCTACAATACATAAGACATCTCCCACTTTGACAGTTTGTCCTATTTCGACAAAAGGTTTGTCATTAGGGGTGGGTGCGCGGTAAAAAGTCCCCACCATGGGTGTTGTCACCACATGATCGTTGTTAGCGAGTGCTGGCGTAGTTGCGCTTGTGGATGATTGTGATTTGTGATCAAAAGGATGTGAACTGGGTGCGGGTGCAGAAGGCTGCTGAGGGGCAAAGACTTGCGTATATTGAGGTTGCGAAGCAGGGTTTATCATTTGACCTGTATGTCGACTTAGTCGAATAGCTTCTTCTCCTTCTCGGATTTCAAGCTCTGTTACTTGAGTCGATTCTTCTAGAAGTTCGATTAATTTTTTAACTTTGCGTAGATCCATATATGGCAAACACCCTTAATAGATGTAAATTAAAGGTATGATTTTGCCGAAGTTTGACGATGTTGTCTACAGTTTTGATGAAATTCTTTCAAAGGTTTAAGTTTTTAAGAAGTGCCCAAGCAGATTAATGAAGTCGTCTGACGTAAGTTTGCCGGCCGAGCGATATTCTTTGATTTCTTTTCCTTCTTTGTCGAAAAAGATCAGTGTTGGCGGTCCTATAATGTTTAGACTTTTGGTGAGATCTGTTTTTAAGGGGGTTGTCTGTGTGAGATCCAGTCTTAACAAATGCACAGGTTTTAATAAGGTTTGTATATGCTGATTATCAAACACTTCTTTGTCCATTTCATGACAAGCAACACACCATTCCGCGGAAACATCTAAAAGCACGGCTTTGCCTTGTTGACGCGCATTTAAGATAGCTTGATTTAATTCTTCTTGTGTCGCAATCAGGGTAAAAGCACCATGCTCTTTTATACTGGCTTGCTTGTCTGTGCTTGCTTGTAGCGGTACTGCACGCAATAACATCGAGCCTGCAAGCACAAGCAGTAAAAGTCCTGTAATAAATTTAATCGATCCCATCCAAGCGCCTGCCTTTGGCAGTAAATGACTGCCCAATGTTGCAGCCAGCATCAGCGGTGTTCCCATACCTATCGCCAGTACAAATAAAGCAAGACCGCCAACGACAGCATTGCCGGTTTGCCCAATATAGGCTAAAGCGGCTACCAAGGCAGGTGTTACACAGGGAGAGACGACTAAAGCAGACACCATCCCCATGCTAATTGCGCCGAGCGCAGATCCTTGTTGATATTTTTGACCAAATTGATTACCAATATTGGCAAATACCTGAGGTAATTGAAATTGCAGTAAGTCGAATTGACTTAAAGCAAAAAGTAAAAGCAAAAAGCTTAGCGCTACTAATACTAAAGGTTGTTGTAGGGTGCTGGGTAAATGATTTCCAAGCAAACCTGCGATAACGCCTGCAACGGTATAGCAAAGCGCCATGCTTAAGACATACAAACCAGAGAGATAAAGCGAACGCTTTTTGGTCAAGGGACCTTTATTTCCTGTTAAAATATTCGCCAAAATAGGCACCATGGGTAATACACAGGGTGTAAAGGCCAGCAATATGCCCATTCCAAAGAATATCGCCAAGGTTAATCCAAGATTACTGTCTTGCAATAAATTTGTGATATGACTCGTTTCGGATTCATACACTGCAGGTGTTTCTGTTGTGCTGTCTGTAATTGTGGCAATACCTTCATTTGAGAAGGTAATATTTTTTGTTTCTGTGGGATAGCAAAATCCTGCTGCTGCACAGCCTTGATATTCTATACGTAATCCTTTAGCGATGGTATCTTTTGGTAATGTCAGCAGAATGTCCACATTTTTTCTATAGATAAGATGATCGCCCAAATCGGCATCATGCTTTGTGATTGCTTTAGGGAAAGTAATTGCAGTTGCGGGAACAGGATCATTTTGATTAGAAAAAAAATGGAAATGTTCACGATAGAGATAATAGCCAGGAGCAATATCAAAATGCACTAAGACAGTATTTTGTGTGGGGTTCATATCTGCTTTTAAAGCGAAGGCTTCATTTACGCTTAAAAAATTAGCCTGCGCCTCTAGGGTAACAGCAAAGCAAGCGAGTAATAAAAAACTTTGAATAAAACACTTAAAACGTCCTGATGTATTCATTGTATATATCCTCTAATGCATATGATGAGTATGATGTAAATTATTAGAATTTTCAAGGATTTATGCTGGCGTATTCAATACACCAGCATAAATGGGGCTAAAGTGTTACCAGCGATCTCGACCGCCGCCACCGCCGCCTTGGCTACGACGACCACCCATGCCGCCACCGCCTTGGCCACCACGACCACCTTCGCCACGACCGCCGCCGCCTTCACCGCCCTTCTTTTCTTGGGCAACGTTAACGCGGATGGGACGTCCGTTGACATCTTTACCATCTTCCTGAAGTGCTGATTCTGCCGCTTGTTGACTTTCAAAAGTGACAAAGGCAAATCCACGCACGCGACCGGTGAAACGATCAGTTGGGATTTTTACTTCCACAACAGGACCGTACTTGACAAAAATCGCCTCCAACTGTTCTTTCGTAGTCGAAAACGCCAAGTTACCGATAAATAATTGATTTTGCATATTCAAATAGCTCCTCAAAAGGCTCAATCTTCATGACACCGGGGACCTTTGGAAATAAGAGCCTTTCGGAATGCTTATTTCGTCGGGACTGAACGGGTCGCTAATAACCTTATCTTATTAACTAAGATACGATTACCTAGGCCATTATAGCGTAGATGGGAAGCGAAAAGCACCCCTTTTAGCCTCTGAATATCCATAAAAAACAAAATATATATCTAAATCATGATCTTTTTCATATCGTGTAGTTCACCATAGGTCTTTTCAGACGGTTATTTTATAAGGCCCCTATGTTGACTCGCTGTTTAGAGACGGTTAGGATGCAAGGTCTGTGGCTAAGGGGCTATAGCTCAGCTGGTAGAGCGCTTGCATGGCATGCAATAGGTCGGCGGTTCGATCCCGCCTAGCTCCACCATTAATATTGCTCATTTTAAGATGTCCCCATCGTCTAGAGGCCTAGGACACTGCCCTTTCACGGCAATAACAGGGGTTCGAATCCCCTTGGGGACGCCATTTTTTCACTTGGTATGCTTTTGAAAACATGTTAAGTTAAATCATCCTATTTTCCAACGGGGTGATGCCAAGTGAAACCTTTCCTTACTATTTTAGTCGCTTTGATAATTTCCTTACCTGGCACAAGTTTTGCGGCTTTCAGTTTCCCCACCTGGCTGACAGAAGAAACCAAAAGCCGGGTAGAAACCTTAAAAAAAGAAAATGCTTCTTTAAGTCCTGCTGCGATACAACAAACCGAAAAACGTGCTAAAGCTTCTATCGACAAACAAGAT
>CAZCHZ010000087.1:0-6177 GCA_964498615.1 uncultured Legionellaceae bacterium
CTTATTATTGTATCACATCCATTATTTGAAGAAAACCAATATTCTTTAAAGCATGAACTAAAAATATAGCATCGGCAACCTCATAAAAGCCCGCGGCTTTTACACGCTTCTAATAGCCAACATACATAATCCATAACTTTAGGATGCATGATAACGCTTCCAATGTCATCAAAATATAGAGGGCTACCCTCATAACAATCCGTTATTGTCCCTAAATGATCATGCCAGAAGTAAACATAGAATAATTCCTCATACTTCGATACTGCATCAGTTATAGCACCGAGTCTCACGACCTCTGATTCGTTTACAGTAGCTCCCAGTTCTTCGCGCAACTCGCGTACCAAGGCTTGCATTGGTTCTTCGCAAGCTTCAATAGTACCACCAAAAGTTGATATACAGCCTGGGAATGACTTGTTCTCATCGCGCATTTGTAACAAAATTTTCAGATCCTTGGTTAAAACTACACATCCAACGAATTTGGCTTTGAATATAGCTTTATCTGTTTTTGTGAAATCAAGGCTTTCTACTAATTTTGTAAATTTCTGCAATTTCATAACTAAACACCCCTATTTACACCAAATATTGGGCCATGCCAGCCTGCGCTGGACGATAACCAATTAAACAATTACGCAAATTTACAATTATATAAATCTGAGCCTTCTCGAATTGAGATTACTTCGGCTTATTTGCAGACGGTTTATCCATAGTTGACTGGTTCCTGTGACGCGCTAATGCTGCTTTGCATTCTTCGGCATCAAGAAAATTGTCCTCAGCAATTCTACGTTCATCAACATCTTTTATACGTTGCGTAAGATGCCATGCAAAAGCATTGCATCCAGCAAAGCCAATTACATTAGCAGTGGCATTGATTAAACGGGGACATTTCTTAGAGAAGGTTCGAAAATAACTTACTATCATAATTACACTCCCTACGATGGTATTACCCATATACAGGTTTAAAGGGTTCAGCATTATTGCTGTCTCAGCTAATTTCCTTATGAAATCAGCACCCCTGGTAACGCGAATTTTAATTGACTTAAAATATTTGTCAACATCTCGCGCGGTGATTGATTATAGGTCATAAAATCAATGCTCTTTTTTCGGCGCCTCATTATTTTAGGTTGAGTATAATTCACAATGGTGTAAGAACTTTCTTAAGCTGGAGTTTTTCAATGCTAAACAATGTCCATAAAAAAGAGTATTATCAGGCTTTGCTCGATAAAAGATCCGATTATGAAGGTATTTTTTATGTGGGGGTCAAAACGACAGGCGTATTTTGTCGTCCTACCTGTCCAGCAAGGAAACCCCAATTTGAAAATTGTGAATTTTTTGAAACTGCAGAACAAGCATTGCTGGCTTCATTTCGACCCTGTAAACGTTGCCGACCCTTGTCACATCCTGATCAGACGTCCAAACTCGTTCAAAAGCTGGTGGAAGCTATTGAAAAAAATCCTTCAAAACGCTGGAAAGATCAAGATTTTAAAGATTTAGGAATTGATGCTTCTACGGCACGTCGTCAGTTTAAGAAGCGTTTTGATATGACTTTTGTTGGATATGCGCGGGCCAGGCGGATGGGTTTGGCTATGAAACAAATAAGGAGTGGAGAGACAGTGATAGAAGCACAACTTTCAGCAGGATACGAATCGAGCAGTGGTTTTAGGGATGCATTTTCTCGTATCATGGGAGCAGCTCCTACAAAACTCGGGCAACAGAATATCTTAAAGGCATCATGGCTAGACACAGTTCTTGGGCCCATGCTTGCTATTGCTAACGAAAAGAAACTTTACCTTTTAGAATTTGTAACCCGACGAGGATTAGAACGTGAAATTGAGAGGCTCCGTGCCAGAACAAAATCCGCCATCGTTCCTGGAATAACGCCTATCATTACTTCAATAGAAAAAGAAATTCAACAGTATTTTGAAGGAACTTTAAGTCAGTTTAAAACGCCTCTATTTTATTTGGGTTCAGATTTTCAACAAAACGTTTGGGAAGAACTGAAAAAAATTCCCTATGGCGAAACCCGATCGTATTCTGATATTGCCTTGGTCATCGGTAACCCAAAAGCAATTCGCGCAGTTGCCAATGCCAATGGGGCTAATCAACTGGCCATTGTGATACCTTGCCATCGCGTTATCAATTTGAATGGTGAGATTGGGGGTTATGGAGGTGGTGTTGCGAGAAAAAAATGGCTTATTAACCATGAAAAAAAAGGAAGTTAAGATGTTAAAGCGTTGCGCTTGGGTAAAGGATGATCCTATCTATATCGACTATCATGATCATGAATGGGGATTGCCCATTTATGATGAAAGATTATTGTTTGAATTTTTAAATTTAGAAGGCATGCAGGCTGGTTTAAGCTGGTTAACCATTTTAAAAAAGCGAGATAATTATAGGCAATGTTTTGATAATTTTGATGCCAAAAAAATCGCCAAATATGATCAGAAGAAAATAGAAAAATTGTTGGTTAACAGTGGAATTATTCGAAATAAGTTAAAGATTCATGCAATTATTGCGAATGCGAATGCTTTTATAGAAATAAAGAAAAAATCAGAAAGTTTTTCAAATTATATTTGGTCTTTTGTGGATGGAAAGCCTTTGCAAAATCATTGGACAAATCTAAGGCAAGTCCCAGCAACAAGTTTAATCTCAGATAGACTATCAAAGGATTTAAAAAAGCGGGGCTTTAAATTCGTTGGAAGCACAATATGTTATGCATTCATGCAAGCGGTTGGAATGGTGAATGACCATACGGTCGATTGTTTTCGCTATCATGAGGTTAAGAATGCAGATTTTGTATAAATTAGCGTATCGGATCAAAAATTATTTATGTACTTTATTGGATGTAAAGATCGTTGCAGTTAAATTTAAAACGGGAATTAATTTAAGATGGCTTTTGCTAATATTGAAAATGAGTTCCTACTAACCAGTACATAAAACTTTTTATCATCAGTATTGCTCCAAAATAACAGCCATTATTTTTTGCTTGCCCGCTGCTTGATGGGCATTCAGTTGCTCTAATCCAGCAATTAACACACCTTTAGAATCAACAATAATGGGACGATTTTGTTTAACCTCGCAAGAAGGTTTTTCTCTTAAAACTCGATCAATTGCCAACTCGACAGGGGCGAGGATTTGATTGTTTCGCAAACGTTTTATGATCGTATTGGCTCTTTTGGTGGTAGGAGATAAATCATCCAGACTAATGGGACATAATGCGGTGGTTACCACTGCCTGATCATAGGGCATTGCATTACCTTGATTTATCCAATTACTAACCCGGGAGCGTGCTATACCTAAAGCATCGCTATAAGCCTGTACGCTACCAAAAAAACGTACGACTTGTAATAGTACTTGATGCCGAGTTTTACTTTCCAAAAAACGCAATGTTATCCTACCCCACGTCATCCTATCTGAGTCCAGGTTTCCATAGAGCTCTCTTCCTAAGACTGCTGGGATAAAGAGATCTTTTTCATCGTCCTAATGAAGAAGAGCAACAACAAATTGTCGCTTTTCAGAGTGTTAACTGGGTGCTATCGTTTGACATACAGGTTTTAATTGGTTCCATAATTTCATCCTTAAAATTGTAAATTGCCAATTTTCAGCAAAAAAATCCCTATCCTCTAAAAGAGGTATTTTTAAAATTTAAAAAAGATAAAGGTTAAATCGCTTTTTAAGGAGCTATTAGGCTAAAATAATCATGAGCATGACCCTCCCTGAATTGATTGATAGGAGCGCAAGGCCATAGCAAGCGTAATGCGATCTATTGGTTTATGAATCACCTGAGTTATTCCTGCTTCAAAACAGGATTTTTGGGTATTAAAATCGGTATTAGCGGTTAAAGCTAATAATGGAGTATAGAAATGGTGTGGCATTTTTTTAAGTATTTTAGCAAGCTCAATGCCATTAATATCAGGTAACCCAATATCTAAAATAATGAGATCATAGTGGTGATTTGCAAGCTCTAATGCTTCTATAGCATTACTTGCAACATCGGGTTGGAAATTGAGATCCAATAGCATGGTTTGATGTATTACCTGAATTAATGGATGATCCTCTACTAACAAGACCTTTAATTTCTTTAAGGGGATCAGCGGAACATCATTGTGTGGCTGTGGTTCCCTTAGATCTCTCTTACGACATCCATTACCATCGGTTTTCAACATATTATGACCCCTCTTCTTTAGGTCATTACTTAGGAACATACAGATGCCTATAAATGAAAATGGGATTTTCTTTAAAACGCGATTTATATGGTATTTGTTATTAATCAAACCTAATTTAAAATGGAAAGCTAAATCACAGGTTGTATTATTTTTAAAATTCATATTCTTCCACCCCTCAGTTCAGTTGTTAACACTTTATAAATATCGCGTAATAAATGAATTGAAAAGCTTTAAAAGTATCTAGTAATGAGTGCTAGTTAATGTTTGTTGTGCAATTTATGGTGAAGCCTTAGGTTTATATAGCTTTTCAAAATAAAACTGTGTTTTTTATCAGGTATTTTGCATTTAACATAACTAGGACTATATAGAGGCACACCTTAACAATGAAAATATTTATTTTGCTATCTAATTTTCTATTTTCATGGTAAATTTTCTATAGACTTTTGATGGGAAAAAAGAAAGATTGCAATTTTGAGAAACTTTTCATTTCATTAATGCATTGTTGAAGACCCAATAAATGTATTCAGGCGACTTAATAAAATTCAAAGGTAATACCCTCTCTCCAAGAGAGCTTGATATTAGCGCGTGCTTATTTAATCAATTACCAACAAAAAAGATTGCCTCTTTGTTGGGACTTTCATCTTCAACCATTGAAACTCACGTCCGTGCCATTATGGCTAAAATTGGGTGCCATTCTAGAAAACACATTATTGAGGTTATTAATAATTCCCATGACACACAATTATTAGGGGCACGTTTTTCTCTCCTATCATTGGAGCATGATTTTAAATTAGAATTACAGTCCTTTGCTAAAAAGCAGGTTAATATGGCCTGTGCTATTTTTTACCATGACCCATTGAAAAAAAACAAATTGTTTTTAAAAACATTAAAATCACATTTGTCTATGGCAGGGATCTTCATCACCACCAAATCCTGGTATTCTGGCAAAAAGGACACTTTTGTTAATAGCTTCAAAGAAGGCGAAAAAAAGTTTATTATATATTGCTTATCTGTTGACTTTACAAACAAAATTGAACAACTGCAATACAGCCTGAAAGAAGAAATTAATGAAATTATACACCTATTAAAAAACAAAGATGCATTAATTTTTGTGTCTTTAGATGAGAGCGTACCACCCGTCAAGGATTACACGGCTATTAAATTTAATACGGTCGAGAACTACTATTCATCAATATTATTCCTGCTACAATCATTTTCTCCGCTTCATACATTTCATCAAAACCCTATTCGCTTTAATGCGCCACAAAATCCCATTTTTGAATCAAGAAATCAAAAAAAATCCATACATCCATTTTTTTATTTAAGCTCAAGCCAAAAAACATTTAAGCGTGTTTTTGTAATTTTTATTTTATTATCTTCATGTATAATTTTTATTGGTTTACTATATAAGTTTGAGCCAGGAAAAGATAAACAACGCAGCACATTCACTCACGAAAGGAGAAACGCTGATATGGGTCTTCTATTAAACCTTCCCGCTAGAAATTCTAAATTTGTCGGAAGAGAAAAAGAGTTAAAAGCAATAAACGAGTTTTTAAATAAATACAAATTTGGCGTAATAACGCAAACAATATCTGGTTTGGGAGGGGTTGGTAAAACACAATTGGCCACCAGCTACGCTTATAATTCTATAGAAGAAAAACTTTACGATACAATACTGTGGATAAGAGCAGAAACCAGTGATTCTCTTAACAATTCCTATATAGAATTTTCAAAATGTTTAAAAGTAGATATAAAAGGGTTTAAATCTACAGACATCCAACGGCTTATACATGAGGAACTAAAAAATTCTAACGTAAAAAACATTTTGTTTGTTTTAGATAACGCAGTCCCCTCTAAGCATATAGAGGATTATCTAAACAATCTAAGCAAAGATTTTTCGAGCCCATCAAAACTGCATATTTTAATTACTTCTCGGTCTCAGCAGTGGCATCAAGATAAATTATTACTGGACGTTTTCACCCAACAAGAGGCGCATGCATTTATAAAAAAATAT